>JAUVOZ010000003.1 GCA_030598885.1 Anaerolineae bacterium
GCATCCCAAGCGTCGGATTGAGCGGTACAGCGGCCGCCGCCAGCTTCTTTACTGACTGCCTCGATCGGGCACAATTTCAGCGGACTGGCTTCTGCGGGCTGTTCCTGCCGGTGTTGGAGGACTCAGTCTTGGCAGCCCGTGTCGCACAAGGTCAACTCACCATCACCCACTTGTTGCTGTATGCGACCCTGTGTGGCACCGGGTTGGACACCATCCCTCTTCCCGGTGATGCATCTCCAGAGGCGCTCGTCTCCCTCTTGATCGATCTGGGCACGTTGGCCCTACGGCACAACAAACCACTCACCGCTCGTTTGATGCCCATCCCCGGAAAAAAAGTAGGGGACGAGATCCACTTCGATTTTCCTTACTTCGCCGACAGCCGGGTGATGAACCTGCCCGCCGAACCACTCAGTGGTCTGTTGGGAGGGTCGGGCATCCTCGATATTAACCCCCACCGGTCATGATTTGAGCCGAAGGACTCGTTCTTACCAGGCCTCAAGCCTTCAGCTATCAGCATTCAGCTTTAATTGAATCAACCCGCGATTAATAATAGCTCTTAGCTGACGGCTGATAGGTTTGCGCTAAAAGGTCGCTGACCTTGCTCTCCGATCTACCGACCGGTAGAATGAAAGTGTCTTTACTATAGGGATCAGGGATTGGGGTTCGGGGATTAGGTATTGGAACACTGATCCTGATCCTTGATCCCCTATCCCTTATCCCTTCCAAAGGAGAGAGAGCCACATTCGGCCATCCCTCATGTATAAACATAAGCCTATCAATACGGATCCTTTTTTGGTCTATGAAACTCCTTGAAGATCTAAACCCCCAGCAGCGTGAAGCAGTCACTATTCCGCCTGGTCCGGTGCTGGTGCTGGCCGGTCCCGGCTCAGGCAAGACGCGTGTGCTCGCTCACCGCATCGCATACCTGGTAGACCACTTCGGTGTCCAACCGAGAGAAATTATGGCCATGACTTTTACCAATAGGGCCGCACGCGAGATGGCCGGGAGGGTGGAGCAACTTCTGGGCAAGGCGGATGCCTTACATCCGGTTTCCAAAGGGGGTGTCAGTTTAGGTACATTTCACGCGCTGTGCGCTCGCCTACTTCGTCGCGAATCAGATCTGCTGCCCGTCAGCCGTGAGTTTGTAATCTTCAACGAGAGCGACCAGCACACCCTCGTGCGTCAAGCGCTTAAGGAGATCAACCTCGATCCAAAACAAGTTCAACCCGGCAAGGTTCATGGCATGATCTCGCGCGCCAAGAATGAATTGATCGAACTTGAGGCCTTCGAAGCCGACACCTATTTCGCCGAGATTGCCCGCCGCGTCTACCAACGATACCAGCAGTTGCTGTTGCGCAATAACGCCCTCGACTTCGACGACCTGCTGCTGTGGGCGGTACGTCTCTTCCGGGAGCATGACGACCTGCTGACCAAATACCATCGTCGATATCCCCATATCCTGGTCGATGAATTCCAGGACACAAATACTGCCCAGTACGTCTTGTTGCGCCTGCTGGCAGGCGAGGAGCCGGATTTATTTGTGGTTGGTGACCCCGACCAGTCGATCTATCGCTGGCGCGGCGCCGACTACCGCAATGTCCATCGGTTCAAAGAGGAATACCCACAGGTCAAGGTTATCCTGCTTGAGCAGAATTACCGCTCAACCCAGACCATACTTGACGCAGCGATGGCGATCATCGACCGCAACCTTGGACGCCAACAAAAGCGACTGTTTACCGATCGGGGCACAGGCGTCCGCATCACCTTCGAAGAAGCCTACAATGAGAACGACGAAGCCCGGCTTGTGATCGAGACCATCGCCAGCCTGACCTACAGCGGCCAGGTGGAACCAGGCGGATGCGCGGTGATGTACCGCACTAACGCCCAATCGCGCGCGCTGGAGGAAGCCTTTCTCAAAGCCGGCTTGCCCTACCGGCTCGTCGGTGCACAACGCTTCTACGGCCGTCGCGAGATCAAAGACCTGATCGCCTACTTACGCCTGATCCATAACCCTGCCGATCAGGTCGGCCTGCTACGGGTACTAAACACCCCGCCGCGCGGTATCGGAGCGAAAACTGTCCAAGCGCTGCTACAAACAGCATCCCAAGCAGAACTTGACCCGGCCGAGGTGCTGCTCGATCTTGCTGAGGGCGATCGTTCGCAGTTCGCCGACGGCTTCACCCACCGGGCCGGGGCAGCCCTGACTGGATTCGGTCGGGCAGTGCAAGGCTGGATCAAGATTGGTAATGAACTACCCTTGATCTCATTGATCGACCGCGTGCTGGAGGAAACTGGCTACCGGGAATACATCGACGATGGCACCGAGGAGGGGCAGGACCGCTGGGCAAACATCATGGAATTACGCGGCGTAGCACAGGAGTACCAGGAGATGGGGTTGACCATCTTCCTCGAGCATGTCGCCCTGGTCTCCGACCAGGACACACTTACCGATTCCCAAAACGCCCCCACGTTGCTCACCCTGCACGCCGCCAAAGGTCTCGAATTTCCGGTTGTCTTTATCGTCGGTCTCGACGATGGCGTGTTGCCTCATCGGCGCTCATTCGATGACCCCGAGGCGATGGCTGAGGAGCGGCGCCTATTCTATGTCGGCATCACCCGAGCCCAAGACCGGTTGATCCTGCTGCGTGCCTTCCGCCGCCGACAGGCTGGCGTCTCCTCGCTCAGCGAACCCTCGCGCTTCGTGGAAGATCTCCCCCCCGACTTGGTGGATGGGAATCTGGCCACCCATCAAACCTGGGACCAAGCTTCTTACCAACGTCAGACCCGCTGGGATAAGGAACTAACCCAACCTATCGAAGCCCGCTACCAAGTGGGCATGCGGGTGCACCACCCGACCTTTGGAGAGGGGATCGTAACCGCAACCGAAATCGACCTCGACGACGAAGTGGTCACTGTCGCATTCGAAGGAGGCGAAACCAGGCACTTGGCAGCCTCGCTCGCTGGCTTAACAATCTTAGATGAATAGAGGGCAGGGACTGGGGATTAGGGATCGGGGATTAGGCTTTATAACAAGCGATCCTGATCCCTGATCTCCAATCCCAATTCCCTAATATGAACGCTATAATAGGGATCCGGACCACTCGCCACTAAGGGTTAGTCTATGAACATCTTCCTCACCGGCGGCGCCGGCTACATCGGATCAGCAGCTGCCAAGATACTGCTTCAAAACGGACACCAGGTCACAATTTACGACTCGCTGGTTACCGGGCACCGGGCTGCTGTGCCGGAAACTGCCCGTTTCATCCACGCCGATTTGGCTGACCATACCGCATTAGAGTCAGCCCTGCGGTCAGAGCCTTTCGACGCGGTGATGCACTTCGCGGCTTTCATCGAGGCCGGCGAAAGCATGCAAAACCCGGGAAAGTACTTCCACAACAACCTGATCCTCTCGCTGGGTCTGATGGAGATCAGTCATCAGGTAGGTGTGCCGCGCTTCGTGTTCTCGTCCAGTGCCGCCGTCTATGCTTCCAGCGATGAGCCGCTCACTGAAGAATCGCCGCTTGGGCCGGCTAACGTCTACGGCCAGACCAAACTGATGATCGAACAGGCGCTTGAGTGGTACCGCCGTGTGCACGGTCTTCGTTATGCTGCCCTGCGCTACTTCAACGCCGCCGGCGCCTTGCCCGGGTGCGGTGAGGCTCACCAACCGGAGAGCCACGTGATCCCCCTCGTGCTCCAGGTTGCGCTTGACCAACGACCCGAGGTTGAAATTTACGGCACCGACTACCCCACTCCTGACGGCACCTGCATACGTGATTACATCCATATCGCCGACTTGATCGCCGCCCACCTGCTAGCCCTCGACAACCTCGACCAACACGATCGGTTGATTTATAACCTTGGAAACGGTGCGGGTTACTCGGTTAAGGAAGTGATTGAGACTGCTCGTCAAGTCACTGGTCACCCGATCCCCACCCATGAGGCATCTCGCCGCCCAGGCGATGCGCCGCGCTTAGTGGCTTCCGCGGAGAAAATTCGCCGCAAGCTGGGTTGGGAACCGCAACATCCTGAGTTACACCAGATCATCGCCAGCGCGTGGGAGTGGCATCGGACACATCCCCACGGCTACGATGATGTCTAACAGCCCGATCACATCATAGTTCTCTACCTCAACACCTGTAGGGGCAGTTCGCGAACTGCCCCTCATGGTATCCCCATATCATCCTTGCTATAATCGCCTCGTGGAAACAATGAAGAACTTGGCACTAGAAGTACATCAACGACTGTTGGAGGTCTACGGTCAACCCAAAATACGGGGACGGCTGCCACCGGTGGACCAACTGGTCTCAACCATCCTTTCACAGAACACCAACGACACCAACCGTGATCGAGCTTATGAGTCGTTGCGGACGGCGTTCCCCACATGGGAGGCAGTGCGCGATGGCGACCCCCAGTCAGTGATCGAGGCTATCCGCAGCGCCGGGCTGGCCAACCAAAAGGGCCCACGTATCCAGAGGCTCCTCCAGCAAATCACCGCTGAGCGTGGCGAGATCAATTTGGATTTCCTGCGCCAACTCCCGCCCGAGGCGGTGTACTCATGGCTGATACGCTTCAAGGGCGTGGGGCCCAAGACGGCCGCTATCGTGATGTTGTTCTCTCTGGGCATACCGGCCTTTCCCGTCGACACACATATTCACCGGGTAACCGGGCGCTTGGGCTTGCGGCCAGACCGCGTCAACGCCGATGAGGCTCACAATGTCCTGGGAGAATTGTTTTCCCCGGAGTCCTATTACGCCATACATCTTAATCTTATCCGCCATGGCCGCCAGGTCTGTACCGCGCGCCGCCTGGATTGCGAGCATTGCCCACTTAACGACCTGTGCGTGTATTATCAAAACCTGGTATCTGAATCCAACACCGACGGCCCAGATGAGTAAACTATCATCCCGGCAAAGCAACCTGATTTCAATCCAATTACTGGCAGAGGAAATCATTTCGTCTATATTGCTTACAATAGTGTGATTGGGGGATCGAGGAGGGCATATGTCAACCCAAGATGTGGGAGATCGTTTTCGACTTCTCCTCTATGAGCGCAGGTTAAGCCGCTATCGTCAGCCAGCCATTACCCTGGCCGTGCTGCTGCTGGGTTTGTGGTACCCGGTTAGCATAAACTACCTATCTTGGCCTTCTCCCACCGATGCCCCCTGGTTGATGGCCGGTAGTTTGGTCTCACTAGCCCTTTGGCTCTTCACTTTGTTGGGTCCGCGTCTGGCCTATGCACAGCCACGCGAAGACCATCTACGTCTGCAAACGCCGATCTACCGGCTGAAAATCTCTTATCGCCGCATACACAACACCCGTCCCATCGACTTCGCCAAAATGTTCCCACCCCCTATGGTGCGGCGGGGAGATCGATGGTTGCTGAGACCATTCTTCGGGGCAACCGCATTGGGGGTCGACGTCCAAGGCTGGCCTCTTAGTCCCACTGTGCTGCGGCTCTTCTTCAACCGCTTCTTCTTCGCGGTCGACCAGCCTTCATTTGTGCTGTTGGTGGAGAACTGGATGGCGCTGAGCAACCAACTCTCCAGCCACATGGACGCCTGGAGGGGCACACGCCGCGAACGTCCACGCGGCCCCGGCTTCGACGCTGCTGATATCTTGCGGGATGAATAATAGTTCTCTCGACGACTTCCGAAGTCTTGCGGACTCCGGAAGTCGATATTGAGTCTATACCCTCATCAATAAAATCATGCGGAGATTGGTACCGAGAAATGTGCCAGAACCTCAACCGTTGGAAGTTGCTACAAGAGGAGGACAAGCCATGAAGAAGGCTCCGCGCTGGTACGATTACATCACCATAAATGTTTACTGGTTGGGACTGTCGACACTCGCTCAGACGTTGACCCCACTCGTTTTCCCACTGTTGGTTCAGGGCTTTGTGGGCGAACAGGCTAAAGGCACCTTTTTCGGAACGCTCCGTCTCTGGTCGTTAATGATCGCTCTGCTGAGCCAGGCACTATGGGGGATGCTCTCTGATCGCAACACCTCAAGATGGGGTCGCCGCCGTCCGTTCATCTTCGGTGGCACATTGTTCGACCTAGTATTCATCGTTGCAATCGGTTTCTCTGCCAGTATGACAGGAATGACTGGTTACTGGTTCATATTTATCATGGCGATCCTACTTCAGGTCTCCTCCAATGCCGCCCACGGAGCCCAGCAGGGCCTCATCCCTGATCTTGTGCCCGAGGACAAGCGCGGGCGCTTCTCCAGCATTAAAACCATATTGGAGATCCCCCTCCCCGTGATCTTAGTCGCCTTCACGATAGGCCCTCTCATTGCAAAGGGAAATATATGGACCGGCATCTTGATCGCGATGGCCATTCTAACACTGAGTATGTTGCTTACAATGCTTGTGCCCGAGCAGCCACTTACCGAAACACCCTCCAAGCTGAATTGGGCTCCATTCTTGCGTTTATTATTGATGACCGGCTTCTTTACTGCCATCATCATTGGCATGGGAGAGTCCGTCAAATGGTTAGGGCGTCTGACGGAAGGGGTCAGCTCGACGAGTTCACTGCTTTTCATCATCGGCGGTATCGGCCTCGCAGCTATGGCTATCGCCGTTGGACTGGGGGTCTGGACCAGCGTTCGCATCAGCATCGGCGAGGCGGCCACGGCCAACCCCTCCTTCACCTGGTGGATAATTAATCGACTGGCTTTTCTAGTGGGGACGACCAACCTATCCGGTTTTGCTGTGTACTTCCTACAAGGTCGATTGGGCTACGCGGAAGAAAAAGCCGCTGAGCCAGCCAGTCAACTAATGATGGTCGTAGGGGTCTTCATCTTGATCTCTGCGTTATCAAGCGGGTGGCTGTCCGATAAACTCGGTCATAAACGCCTCGTCGCATTCAGTGGGATCGTAGCTTCCCTGGGCACGTTGATTATCATCTTAACCACCAACCTTAATATTATCTACGTTGGCGGCTGCATCATCGGTGTCGCCACCGGATTCTTCTTCACCGCCAATTGGGCTTTAGGCACCGAACTGGTCCCGAAAAAGGAAGCTGGACGTTACTTAGGCATCTCCAACTTGGCCGGCGCTGGCGCTGGAGCTGTGGGAGCATACATCGGTGGTCCCATTGCCGATTTCTTCACCGTCCGGGTGCCAGAAGTGCCTGGTCTGGGTTATGTCCTCCTCTTCGCCATCTATGGAATCCTGTTCCTTCTCTCCGCCGCTGCCCTAACCCAGGTGAAAAAAAGGACCTAGATGCCAGCAAAGACCTGAAGCAAGATCTCAAACGTATATAGAGAAAGAGGCCGGACCGCACTGATTGAATATACCCAAGCTGGTGACATAAAAGCACACTCGAAGCTCCCTTGACATCACATATAGTGCTTATAATTATGTTGGGTTCGAATTAAAAATGTGACGTGATGGATTTCGCGTGTCGGAATCTCCCCATCCCACTACATGTATTACACCCACACCTGACTACAAAAAAGGTGGGTTTACGTTGTACAATCTATAGGTACATGTTCAAGCGAAAACGAGAATCACCGGACGCCACCAGAAGGGATCGACGAAGAGAGGAGTAAGGCAATGACCAACGGAGAGCGCATCGGCGAGGTGATCCATTATTACGGCAAGATCAACGTCGCGGTGCTGCGTTTAAGCCGAGGCTTGAAAATCGGGGACTCGGTTCATTTCCACGGCCAACACACTGACTTCCAACAGGAAATCACCTCCATGGAGATCGAACACCAGGCTGTGAGTGAGGTGAAGGCAAGGAAAGAGGTGGCGGTTAAGGTTGATCAACGAGTACGCCGCGGCGATAAAATCTTACGTATTACCGAGGAGACATAACGTTCAGCGGCGATCACTCTATAGCAGAGCTTAATTAATATAGAGGCGCACCTCTCCCGAACCTAACTGGCTTGGCAGCTCCGCGCCCTGTCCTCATCGGGAAAAAACAAGTAAGCCGCTCAGTGGGTGTGAAACGTAAGCCACAAGGGCGAGCGAACACGATCAGTGAGCAGATCCCTAGCCGGCCGAATATTGTCCCACGATCACGTTCGTTGTATACTTCTTCCATACTACATCATTTTCCTAAGGATTTGTCTCTCATGAAGGTATCCTGCCTGCAAGAGAATTTAGCTCGCGGTCTGGGCGTCGTTGCCCGGGCAGTCGCCCCCCGAAGCACGTTGCCGGTTCTGGGTAATGTGCTGCTGGCCACTGAAAATGGCCGTCTGCGTCTCTCGGCCACCAACCTCGAAATGGGCATCACCTGCTGGATTGGGACCAAGATTGAAGAGGATGGTTCCACTACCGTCCCCGCACGCACCTTTGTCGACCTGGTCAATACGTTACCCAACGATAGGGTCGATATGGAACTTACGGTTCGCACTCAAACACTCAATGTG
The DNA here is from genome assembly GCA_030598885.1 of Anaerolineae bacterium. Taxonomy (GTDB): domain Bacteria; phylum Chloroflexota; class Anaerolineae; order Anaerolineales; family E44-bin32; genus DUEZ01. The sequence continues at coordinate 8,383 of JAUVOZ010000003.1, forward strand.
CGCTGTGGGGCATTCAACAACGACATCAAGTGTATCGACGCCCAAGAATTTCCTCCTCTTCCACCCGCAGAACTGGACGATGGGCTGACGCTTAATGTCGCTGACCTGCGCGAGATGATCAGCCAAGTCACCCTCGCCGCCTCAACCGACGACGCCCGTCCGGTGCTTACCGGCGTGCTGGTAGAGGTCGATGGTGGCGAGATGACCATGGCTGCCGCCGATGGTTTCCGCCTTTCGGTACGTTCTGCCCACCTTCCCTCACCAGCTGCCGGTCCGATTAAGGCGATCATCCCTGCCCGCGCACTGACCGAACTAAGTCGGGTGATCAGCGACGGCGAGGAAACTGTCTCCATGATCTTGCCGCCCAATCGTGGGCAAGTGATCTTCCGCGCCGGAAACATCGAAGTGGTTTCGCAACTCATCGAGGGAACCTTCCCCGACTATCAAGGCATCATCCCCACAAGCCACACAACTCGTAGCGTGCTACCTACCGATGCGTTTCTCAAAGCCTGCAAGGCGGCCGATATCTTTGCCCGTGAAGCTGCTCACTCCGCCCGTCTGCGCATCACGCCGGGAGCTGAGCTTACGCCGGGCACGGTTGAGGTCTCCGCCACCGCCGCCGAGACCGGTTCCAACGAGACGTTGGTGGACGGCAACATCGAGGGCGAACCGATCGAGATCGCATTCAATGTTCGCTTCCTGGTCGACGTACTGAGCGTACTCGACGCGCCCAATGTCGCCCTGGAAACCACCGGAACATCCTCCCCAGGGTTGATCCGGCCCGTCGGAAACGAGGACTTCCTGCACGTCATCATGCCCATGCACCTGGGCCGCTAACCGCCAACAACAGTCGGAACCCAATCCGTCTTGTGCTCAGCCACGCATGACTGGCATATTCCACATGAACTCTTTGAGGAATTTTTACGCTAGAAGCTACCCACGCGCGTCCCTAGCATTTCCCCCACAAATGGGATTCACGCCCACCATGATCTAGGACGCTCGTCAGCGGACCAACCGTATTCGCCAACCAGCGGAACGAAGGCTACCGGCGCTACGCTCTCGCGCATGAGATCGTCGCCCTGGCGTCTCCATCGTTCGAGGACTTGCCCCATCTGCTGCCCCACTGGCAGAACCAGTCGACCCCCATCAGCCAGTTGCTCTTTTAGTGGAGTGGGCACACTTGGTGCGGCAGCCGTGACAATGATAGCTCCATATGGCGCATGCTCTGGCAACCCCTGCGAACCATCAACTACCAGCACCTCGACATTACCATATCCCATTGCCGACAGAACATCACGGGCTTGGTTGGCCAGTTCAGGTATCCGTTCCAGGGTGTACACACGCTTGGCAAGGTGAGCTAGGACGGCCGCTTGATATCCTGAACCAGTACCGATCTCGAGCACAGTTTCATCCCCCTGCAGCTCAAGGAGCTCGGTCATTAAGGCGACGATATAAGGTTGGGAGATTGTTTGTCGGTGACCAATAGGTAGAGGTGCATCAGCATATGCTAGGTGTCCATGTTCTGATTGCACGAATAGATGGCGGGGAACAGCAAACATAGCGTCGAGGACGTGTGGATCGGAAATGCCCCTGCCGCGCATTTGCTCGTCAACCATTCGTTGACGAGCGCGGGTAAGCTCGTCGCTCTCGGTCATCTACCTTCAACTCGATTATACGCCCATGTAGGCAGAAGGGACAACGGTGTCTTCATCGACCAGTCGCGCGTGTTAGCTTATCACCCCCTGGCCAGACGTTGTTCGTTCCAAATACCGGCTTCATTGTGGTATCCAGCCTGTTCCCAAAAACCTATCCGGTCTTCAGCCATGAATTCCAGTCCCCGTAACCACTTCCCACCCTTCCAGAGGTATACATCCTTAAGATCGTCGCGCCCGGGGATTGCCCCCACCACGCCGCGCAACGGGTAGCCGTGCTCAGGTGTAAGAGGCTGGCCATTGAAATGAGTCGCTAGCAGAAAATTGTCAGCCAGAGCTACTTCGATCGGCAGGTTGACAGTAAAGCCATATTCGCAATGCTGCATCACAAAAGCCGCCGTAGGCTTGATCTTGATCACCCCCATTTCGATCAGCGTTCCTAATGACACCCCTTCCCATATGGTGTCAACCTTGCTCCAGCGGGTGACGCAGTGGATATCCATCTTGATCTCAGTCCGCGGCAGCTCTTGAAAGGTCCCCCAGTTCCAGCGCACCTCCTCCTCTACCTCGCCCCAGACACGCAAATCCCAGCTCGATAAGTCAATCGACGGCACTGGTCCATAATGCAATACAGGGAACTTCAACGTGAGCATTTGCCCCGGCGGCATTCGACCTTCCTGGCGCAAACGCTCTTCCTCTTCTCGTCGATGCAATACATTTTTTATCATCTTTCGTGCCTCCAACCTATATGAGACCAATTATATCAACCCCCTTCGATCCCAATATCAGTGGACTATCGGAAAGGCGAGTCAAGATCCTCCCCTGTCTCCTCGTTCTTCACCAACGTCTCTAAAGCTCTGCCGGATGAGAAGCGCTTAGATGAGGATGTCGAGGTGTGGGGAGTAGAACATCTGTTCCAATATACATTGAGATCACTGTGCGCTACCAATAACCGTAACCCTAAACACAGGGGGTTGTCCCAAAAGAGCCGCCCCGAACGAGGAGCTAGATCTCAAATGCTCCAAGGGGGTCTGCGACCCCCGTCATAGGCCAATAGACTTATCGATGATCAAGAACATCAGCCGGGTCACAGATCCTGCTGGAACGAGACACAGACCTCCGAGGTCTTCATTCTCTCTGCAGCGCACGACCCATGGCCCGGATGTGTTCAGGAGTGCTGCCACAACAAGCACCAATGATACGCGCGCCCAGATGGTGCACTCTGAGAGCGTGGTCAGCCATGATCTCCGGCGTGGCATCATACACCTGATGGTCACCCTCGATGCGAGGGGCTCCGGCATTGGATTTGGCCACCAAGATGACATCCGGAACCACGGAATGCATCTTCTCGATCGCAGCCTCTATTTCATCCGGTCCGTTGCCGCAGTTGCCTCCTAATGCCATTAGGTTGAGGTCACTCAAGGCTTCCGCTGCAGTCTGTGGCGAGACGCCCATAACGGTGTGCCCATGGGTATCAAAGGTCATGGTGGCCACGATTGGGACATCCGGCGCGACCTGGCGACAACCCTCGACAGCCGCACGTACCTCCTCCAAATCAGACATCGTCTCGATCCATAGTACATCCACGCCCCCATCGACCAACGAACCAGCTTGCTCGACAAAAGCGAGCTTGGCTTGTTCAAAGGTGAGATCACCCAACGGCGCCATTACTGCTCCAGTTGGCCCCATCGAACCAGCAACAACCACCGAGGCTTCGGCAGCCTCGGCTTCGGCGCGGGCGAGGCCCGCCGCGGCAATATTCAACTCAACAACACGGTCCACCAACCCATGGAAAGACAAACGCTGACGATTACCACCGAGGGAGTTGGTAAGGATGATCTGGGCACCTGCCTCAATATAGCCGCGATGTATCTTGCGGATTTCCTCTGGCCGCTCAACATTCCACAGCTCAGGCTCCACACCTCGTGGTAAGCCGAGCGAGAGCAGCATCGTGCCCATCCCACCATCAGTAAGTATCGGTTCTCCGGTTGCGATAAGTTCTTGTAAGGTAGCGTTCACGGCTTCTACCTCCCTCTAGTTTTGAGTACAGGCCTCCGAGGATGTGACCACCCCGGAGGCCATTTTACACAAGTTGCGTAATTATACTCTCTAACGCTCTAAGCTAATCACTCGTATCAGGCCTATTGCCTGACTAATTTCCAGGTCGACACGGTTTTCGGCAGTCCCGTACCCGGGAGAAATATAGTAGTCGCCTTGACGTGAGTAACCTGCCGGCATTTGACTGGTCCCCAGTCCAGTGCTCACCCGAATCCGAGCCGCCATCCCTCTGGGGATGATCACAAACGTCTCGCCAATGGCACTATCGATATGAGCTCTGAATTGACCTTCATTGGGTAATGTGACAGACATCTTTCCAACCCCGATGTTGGCATCGAGATCGGTCAATATTAACCCACCTAAGTCAAGCTCTGTTTTGCCGACGCCGAGGCTGACATCTAGACTTAGCTGTACCTCCGGATCGAGCCCCACATCCCAAGAAGCTTTGTCCTCCCATAATCCAAACGAGGGGAACCAACCGACCCTTTGGCTTTTGATCGTGTAGACGATCGGATCCTTATCGGCGTCGAATGTTTCACTCCACCTCTCACCTCTGATGACCCGAATATCCCCTTCGATCAAATTGCCCGTCCCTCGGCCGAGTGCATTCACTCTTACGAAACCAACCGCAGGACTTACAATGATCTCCGCATTGGTTGCACCACTTAAGGATTGGCGAATTTTCTCTGTGGAAAACGATGCTTCGACACGAGCATCCATCAGAAAGATCCCACCAACAAAAACGGCCATAATCAGCACCAGGGAGAGCAACGATCCCCAAACGGAACGGCGTCCTATGAGATGATCCAAACCTATGGCGATCAATATCAATGGCCACAGTCGGAAGAGCATATCCCAGACGCTCCAATTCAGGATACCTAGATTATTCATCAAAATAATCAGTCCTAGTCCAATTAGCAGGACTGGGCCGACCAACCCACCAGCTCGAGTTCTCTCACTCATCTCACTCTCCTCGTACCCTACGCACCAGCAGTAATATGCCTGCAATTATCACCAGCACCGGCCATATCACCCCCCACTTCAACCATGAGAGCCAGTAGATATTCAAACTATCTAGAAGGTAATACATCCCTATGATGATTAACCCTAGTCCGATGAACAGCCCAGTTTGATGGCTGGGCATCTTTACCCCTTTCTGCAGCTCCTCGCCCATCTCCCGCGCGCGCTCGGCTATCTCCTCGGCACCGGAACGAACGTTTTCCTCCAGTGTGGTTCCCTCAACCCGGTCCTCGCGTGGGACCACAACCCACAGGACGAAGTAGAGAAGGATGCCGATGCCTTCGGCGAAGGCCAATAGTACAAAAAACAGGCGAACAAGGGTGGAATCTATGCCGAGGTACACACCAAGACCACCACAAACGCCACCAACTACTGAATCATCACTACTGCGAACAAGTCTCTTTTTCTCCATCTGGTTCCTCTCAGTCACATACTGCTGGGGTAACGGTCTAATACATCACACACAATAGTCGCACTCATTCATCGACCATCTACTCCAGGACCTTGGGGCGGAATGTGCGGTAGATCAGATACAGCCCAACCAGGATCACGCCTGCTGGCCCGATGAACTTGAAGATCGAGAAAGCCGCGGCGGTGAACACGATCCCCATGATGAGAAGCACGGCGGCAGGTATGAGCGCCCACCGCATACGTCCCTCCGGAGTGGGCAGCAAAGCCACTATCACGAAAGTCAGTCCCAAGCCCAGGAAGAAAACCCCAACCAACTCCACGCCTTCGATCAGGGATTCAAGCCCAACAAAGACCCCGACTGTAAGCAACACGCCACCAGGGATGATCGCCCACCAGCTCTCACGATTAGTGAGGTAAATGATCCAAAAGCTTAGACTGATGCAGCCCATAAGGAGCGGAACCCCAATGGTGTCACCGTACTGTGGAATGAAATTTTCAACTGCGATCAAACCCCCAATGCCAAGCAAAGTGAATCCGGGAATGAGGGCCCACCAATTGACACGATCGCTTAAATAGACATATAGGAAAGCCGCTCCGGCAACGGCGAAGACGAGAGCCCATAGAATTACACTCGCCCCTTCAAGAAACCCGAGGTTCTGAAGCAGGAAAAGAACCCCAGCAGCGATCATCAGCAGACTCAAAGTGACGCGTGCCTGCACCCTTCTCATTGCAGCCTCCTCTCAAAGTATGCCAACTTCTGACCACCTATAAAAGTTGGCGATGTCTGGCCTAGGTGCTGCCAGTGTGTTGAAACTGGCCAGCGACCATCTTCAAATACAATCTGTTTAACAACCGTTAGCGTAATCGAAATAAGGTCCGAACAAGGACCACCACACCCGCGGCAATCATCAGGCTTGGCCACAGAAGGCTGTGAAAGGCCTCCCGACCCAAGAAAAAGCCGAAGATTGTGAACAGGATCAGGCTTACCAGTAATGTCCGTCCGCCCTCACGAAAGGCTTGACGCGGATGCCCGCTAACCAGGCCAGACAGAATGATTCCCACACCGACAAAGCCGGGGATCAACGTCCAAACATAGGACCAGCTTTCCCAGTAGCCAGTGGCATTTTGCCAGTACAGTAGACCACCAATTCCGCCCACAATACAAGCCGGCACAGCCATTGCTGGAACGCCAGTCAACAGACCGATCAACAATAAAAATACGCCTACGCCAATCACAATCAGCGGCCAATTCTCCGCGGGGTCAAGCCAGGAAAACAGATCAGGAACCAGTTGGGCAGCCAGAAACGCGCCCCCAATCAGGATCAAAATCAGTCCACCGGCTAAATTCGACCTTTGTCTAGAATCCATGATCACCTCCTAGATTAATGTACGCAGGATTCGACCATACGTCGCGATTCTCAAATACAATCCGCTATGCATGAAGGAATCTTGTCCGAGTTGGCGAGCAACCTGAAAAGATTGAGTATATCAAACCCACGTTCGAGTATGAATGTCAAAGATCGGGTAATCTCCCATTTGTGCTTCACGTCCACCATAATCAGCATGATTAATAATAACCTGGGCTGATTCATGTAATTATAACGCACCTATCAGTGATTACTGGAGGGATTGCGATCTACTACGACCACTGAAATTGGCGGGTCCCATATGTGGAGCGCTCACTTAAAGCCTTGACATTTTATATCATCCTGATAGAATTAAATCGACAATTATCTAATTATTTAGATAGAGGATGTTATGAATAGCTCCGAATTGCTCGAATTCTTCAAAGCTCTGGCCGACGCTAGCCGACTGAAGATCATCGGGTTGCTTGCTCAAGAAACATTCACTGTTGAACAACTGGCGACCGTACTGAAGCTCCGCCCATCGACTATCTCCCACCATCTCTCGCGTCTAGCCAAAGTAGGGCTGGTCAGCGCCCGGGCAGAAGGTTATTACAACCACTACCGGTTAGAGACAGCGGTGCTGGAGAAGATGGCCCATCGGCTACTTTCCCAAAAGACGCTACCGGCAATCGCCGCTGACGTCGATCTAGGGGCCTATGACCGCAAAGTATTAGCTGATTTTTCGACCCTGGGTGGCCGACTAAAGACCATCCCAGCCAGGCGTAAGAAGCTCATGATTATTCTACGCCACATCATCAAAGACTTTAAACCTGGTATTCGTTATCCCGAGGCGCAAGTCAATCAGATTCTGGCTGCATACCACGAGGATACAGCTACACTGAGGCGCGAGTTAGTTGGGTTTGGATTGCTTCAGCGAGAAAGAGGAGAGTATTGGCTAGTTGAGGAGGGAAGGAGCACGGGTTAGGTATCGGGGATCACTACTCCTGATCCCTAATCCCCGATCCCTAATCTCTATTCCCTTTTTATTCCACCTTTTCTCCTTCTATAGGCTGCTTGAAATCGTAAATACCATCCTTCAGTTGCCAAACGCGCTGACACCCCTCACAGCGCAAACCAATGTCGACCGGTTCCAGTTCGAACGAGCCACAGGCTGGGCAGCGCCAAAAAACGCCCTCCGGTGCATGCTCACCATCACCTACCGCCTCTGCCCGCACAAACACACTCGGCGTCAGTTGCCACCAATTCCCGGACCATTGAGCCAACGAGTCCATCGCCACCAGGAATTTCAACGGAACCAACCGTTTGATTAAATTCAGACGGAAGTGAGACACTGTGAGTTGCTGGATGATGTCGAAACCGGTCGCCTCCAACCAGCCGCGCACTGCCGCCGGGTGGAAGTTAAAGTTTAAAGGGACAAATTCTATTGGCTTTCGGTCAAAGGGATTCCATTCCTGCCGTCTCGCGATCCAACGAACTATGGCCTTGAAATTCTGCTTGTTGGCATACTCAAGCACAAAGACTGCCCCCGATGAGAGCGTGGAACGCACCTGCTGGAGCGCTGCCAGGGGATCAGCCATATGATGCAAGGTGCGTATCATAGTGGAGGCGTCGAAAACTCCCGCTGCAAAAGGCAACCGATAGACATCGCCTATCGCATACGTATAACGCTCACCATCACCCAATCGCGCCTGCGCCTTTTCCAATTGGGTGCGAGAGTAGTCGAGCAGCACGACTTGGCGAAAACCCACATAACGTGGTGTGTTGCGGCCGGCACCCGCTCCTATCTCAAGTAACCGCTCACCCTTGGAAGGCAGAAGTCGTCGTAAAGCCACCGCCTCCACGCGGTCCTCGTACTCCCGATCGCCACGCTCCCAGAAACGTTCTTGATAATCGGAATGCTCATAGTCACAGATCGGGGGACAGGTTTCGCTCACGGCAACTCACTAGGGTAAGCCAGGGTCAGTGGCCAACGGCACATCATCTATCACCCCGATTGTACCCAAAACTGGTCCAGCATGCTAAGGTTTGTTCGGGCATATCAACCAAGAGTCTGAAGCGAGTGGACCCATCACGGCAAGATGTTTATACCCAATAATCGAAATCTGCTTTAGGATTGGGTTTTGTATCCCTCCTCTGGATGTCCAGAGGAGGGAAGCCAGATGTCACCGTTCGTAGCGTGATTCCTCAATCAGGCGCTGCAGGTGATCCACCTCGCTCTCGAGTTCAAGTGTACCGCGGGTAGCATCTGCACTCCACCGCGCCTCCGCTGCTGCCAACTCCGCCGCCGTAGCCTGACGCACTACCGCCCATTTGCCACAATGGGGGCAGCGCTCAAGTTTACCAACCAACATATTGGGCGACATAAAATGACGTCGGTAGGGCAACTCACATCGCGGACAAACTGCGCCACCCGCCACGCCATACTCACCCACCCGTGGTGCACCCCTGGAACGGCCTATCAGCATAGTACCCAAAGATGCCGCCAGCATGAGCACGATCGTCCCCACCACAATAGGCACTGCGATACCCATGGCTACCCGCCAGCCCTCCTCCGCGCTGACAAACTCTAGGGTCCGCTCTGCTGAGCGAAGTTCCTCCCCAGTGGTCGTGAAACCTATCGCTGAGATACGGTGACCGCCGAGCTGGTAATTGCTCGTGCTGAAGGAAAAGCGGAAGGGAGGCTCGCTATCGACGCCAACTACCTGCTCGTCGATTAGAAATTCCACCCGTACCAGGTCATCGGGTCCGGTGACCTGCAGGGTGAATCTTCCCTGTATTAGATTGCCCATGCCGAAGCCAAAGTCTCGACGTACGCTCAGTTGTAGCGAGGCTTCAGACTCCTGTGCCTCCGCTGGGAGGGTAATTACTACAATCATGAGGATGAGCAGAGCCACTTTATATTTTTTCATCCCAGTCTCGACCTACTTCCAACGGGTAAGGATAGTCTCACGTTGAAAGATATGCGTTGCAAAGGCCAGCAACCCACTGTCAACTACCACAAGACCGGCTGCCATCCACAGAATCAGCGTCTGGTTGATAAAGAACAAGCCGGAAATTTGACCAAAAAAAGCAGCTAACAGCGGCAAAATTACTAACATCGAGAGTTGCTCGGCGACTCGCGGGTCGTTGGCCCGCGAGGAGACCATCACCGCCACACTGACCGCGGCCACCGCCAGCAACGGCCCGACGATGAATATCGCAATCAGCCACAGGGGGTCGAGCAAGCGGGCAGCCACGTTGGGACTGGGCGACAGCACCCGCGCTCCAACGGCGAAAACTGCAAAACCCAACCAGGTGACCACCACCGCCGGGATGGCTGCCGCTAACGCCTTACCCGCCAATAGTTCAAACGTAGTCACTGGCGTGGCGAGCACCGGCTCCAGCGTGCGGGTGGTCTTCTCGCCAACGATACTGTAAGAAGCGATCGTTACCGGTATCGCCATCGGCATCAACATGAAGAGCAACATAAACTGGCTGACTATAAAGTATTGCATGCACTCGCCCCCGCTCATCTCCATACAGAGCGAAGCGAACCCAGCCGGCATGTCAGCCGAGGAGAACCCCCCGAGATCGCTGGTGGAACGGGTCGCATAGAGTATGATCAGCGGCAGGGCGGTGAGGATCAGTGGTAGAAAAGCCACGGTGAAAAGCACAAAGCGATTCTTAAAAACCTCCGCCCAATCCTTGCGCACGATAACCCAGGTCTTGTTCATAGCCCGCCTTTTATCAGATTGAAAACAGGGTATAAGGGATTAGGGATTAAGTGCCTGACTGGTAGCCCGACCTTATCCCTGGTCCCCGATCCCTGATCCCTTATCGCTAATTAGTCTCACCATCCTCCATCCCTACCAATCTCAAGTAAACATCCTCCAGCGTCCGTCGTAACTCACCAACGAATTGAATATCCGCTCCGGCCTCGACCAGCGTGCGAATGATCGTTGGATTGTGCTTCTCCGGGTCGTCGATGGCTACCACAAGTTTGTTGTCCATCTCCCGCACAGAACGAACGAAAGATAAGGTCTGCAGCCTATGTACGAAGCGTGGCTCAGCCTGGCGTAAATGGAAGACCACCGTCCGCTCGTACAATTGGCGCCGCAGGGCGGACGGTGTATCTAGCGCCAGCAAACGGGTGTTGATGATCGCGATCCGATCACATAATCGGTCGGCTTCGTCCAGATTGTGAGTGCAGATAAAGATGGTGCGGCCCTCGCGTTTTAAACCACCAATGAAATCACGCACCAGTCGAGCTGCTTCCGGGTCAAGGCCGCTGGTCGGTTCGTCGAGGAAAAGCACTTGTGGTTCATGAAGCAGTGCCCGGGCGATAGCCAGTTTCTGTCGCATCCCCCTGGAAAAGATCCCGGCTTCCTCATGACGCCGGTCCCACAGACCTAGCATACGTAGGTACCGTTCGATCTGTCCATCGACATCATCGACCTCGTACAGCCGGGCGAAGAAGTCCAGATTGCGCTCTGCGCTCAACCGATCGTAGAGACCGGGGGATTCAGTCAGGATCCCCACCCGACGCCGGATCTTCCCATCCTCCTGTCCGACCTTACAGCCCGCCACTTTTGCATTGCCAGAGGTTGGAGCGATAAGGGCGGTCAGTAATCGAATGGTGGTTGTTTTTCCAGCCCCATTGGGCCCCAGGAACCCGAATACCTCTCCCGCCTCTACTGATAAGGTCAAACGGTCAACGGCTAGGATGTCGCCAAATCGTTTGGTCAGATCCTCCGTCTGGATCATCATCGTACCCTCGAATAATTATGACTTACCCAAACCAGTTTGATGCGGGTAGCCGAATAGGTCAGCTCCGGCTACATATAGCGGCTGTCTTCCAGGTCATCTTCAGTAATTTCCTCAACTGCTGGATCAGCTCCTGGGATCTTGATCACCACCTCAGGAGACGCCCGATGTGCTGGACCTCCATCTTCACCCTCATGCTTCCGTAGGGTGAAGACGATCCACAGACTGAACAGTGCCATCAATCCAATCAATCCTTCGGCCACATAAGCTCCCCATATCCCGAAGGCGAATAGCGTCACTGCGTTGACCAACGCATGCCAACTGATAGCCAACACCAGCCAAGCTGGTTTTTTTCTGGTGATGGCCTGCAATACAAGCAGGGATGCGCTCAAGTGAAAGCACAGCGCAAACGCTCGTTCAATCGCCCCCAGCACTGTGGAATACCATGGCGCTGCCCAGTAAGCCTCCAGCTGTGCCTTCGCCAATTCCAACTGCTCCGGCGGCACCAGTCCATTCAAGTCTACACCACGATAAGCAACCGCCTGAAATAGGGCGTAGGCAGCCAGTCCGCCCAATAGGATAGCCTCGACCCCGCCGTGCCCGGCACCGAACATCAGCGCCTGCCCCCAAGACGTGACCTCCTTCAACTGCAGGCGATAAACTAGGTAGCGAGCCACCTCCTCGAACACCCCGGCTGACAAGCCAAATAGAAGCGCCACCACCGCCAGGGGAACACCAGTCTGTGCCTCTGTCAGCCCTAGCCGCTCGATCACCAGCGACAAGACCTGGGTGTTGAATGGCAAGTGGAAGACCTGGGAACCGACGAAGGTCACCGCTCCGACTACAAATAGGCGCCAACCTACCCGAAGCCGTCGAGCTAGGATCAACCCCAACGCTAGCGGCATGGCGATCATCAGTAAGGCGTTAACCAACCGAATAAGGATATCCATTCGTAGACCTCAAATGAGTGGGCGTAAGCTATAGAGATGTTCGCCTCCAAGCTTACGCCTCCAGCGTTATAGTTCCTGGCGCTGCAATATCAACCAGGCAGCCAGCCAAGTTAGCGCAGTGACCGCCACTGTTACCGCGAGGGCCGTCCATGCCGGCTCAGCATCCAACCTGAGCGCCAGGGCACAACCCCAGTCTATCAAGGAGGTAGGAAAGTACGGCGAGAGTGACGGGATTGTACCAAGCAGGCTGATGAAGATCAACAGGCTAAAGGAGATGCCGGCAGCCGCGAATTGCGAGCGGCTGACCGTGCTGGCGAACAAGGTTATCGCCACAAACATCATAAGATAGATCATGAGCAGCCCATTGAGAGCTAAAAAACCCTCTGGCTTCAGCCATTCGAACAGTATTCCAAGATAATAATAACCGCCCAAACCGGCGAGCAGAATACCGGCAAAGAAGATTAACCCATAGGTGATAAACTTTGACCCCAGAAAAACCGCTCTCGAGACCGGCTTGCTGAGGATCATTGCCGCAGTACCACTGTTTTTTTCACCCACCACCGCTGCCATGGGAATCAGTATTGCTAATATAACCCCAAATCCAGCTAGATTCTGGACATACTCATCGACTGCCATGGCGACATCTGGTTCGGGCATTACTTCCGCCAAACCTTCCGGCACCCCAGGCATCCGGGCCATAATCAACGGTAGGTACTTAACCGATAGCGGTCCAAGTAGGCCGAATAGACTCAATACCGCCGCTACAACTAGGATCCGGTGAGTGCGCCATTGTTCGCGCAGTTCTTTTCTAAGCAACGTCTGCATCGATTATCCTACTAATTGCAGAAAGACATCCTCGAGTTGGGGGTGCTCATGCTGATAACCTAGAACAAGTAAGTCGGATCCTAACACCAGCTGCTGCAAATCGACGCTGGATTGGACCGATCCATCAAGCGTGATCCGTACTGTACTTCCATCTAATTGAATATTGACCACAAAAGGCAACTCGCGAAGCGATTCAGCCCAATGGGCGACGGTTTCCGGCGTAGCATCGAAGTTCACTTCGACCACCGGTACAGCATAACGGCGAAGTAGGTTTTCTTTTTCATCAAGGACAATCAGGCGACCATAGTCGAGGATTCCAACTGTATCACAGATCCGTTCAACGTCGCTCAGGATGTGGGTGCTCATGAACACCGTCGCCTCACCCCTCAACTCATCGATCAAGTTCAGAATGTCGCGCCTACCGACAGGATCGAGCCCACTGACCGGCTCATCGAGTAGGAGCACCTGAGGTCGATTCATAAGCGCCTGGGCCAAGCCTAACCGCTGGCGCATACCTCGGCTGAACCCACCGATCCGACGCTCGTCGACCTCCTCGAGACCCACCAACACCAGCATTTCATCAGCGCGTGCCTTTGCCTCACTCCGCGACATACCATAAAGCCGACCGACCAAATCAGCCAGGAATTCACCCGCTCGCATCCAAGGGTAGAAGCTAGGTTCTTCAGGGAGATAGCCGACCAGCTGACGGGCATGGCTCCCAGGGCCGACGGGCAGCCCTTCAATCCAGGCCCGACCAGTGGTAGGACGCGCCAGGCCGGCAAGAATGCGCAAGGTGGTTGTTTTTCCTGCCCCGTTTGGCCCCAGGAAGCCAAAAACCACCCCTTGTTCGACATGCAGATCCAGGCTATCGAGGGCCGTTACCGGTCCGTAGATCTTGCCCAGTCCCTCGATGACGATCGCGCTCATGCCTCCTCCCGGCCAAAGATAAAGTAAACCACCGGGCCGATGATGCTGAACAGGATCACTATCAAGCCCCACAGCCATTTCGGCCCGCGGGTGCGTTGACAGGAAATAAGATCAACCAGACCGGCAACCAGTAAGATAAACCAGATCAGGAGCACAGGTGCTAACAATAGAATCGCTTCTGTTAAGTCATTGTTTCCCATGGAACCCCCGCTGAAGTCAATCAATTGCGTGATATCGGAATTGTTTCACGTGAAACATCGGTCCGATAATTTCATTTTACCTTTTTCCCGTCGCCATCCGGCGGCATTCCCGCCTCCCTCCAGCTCTCGATCGAGCTCTCAACATCACGAGCGACCTCATCCGGCTCGAACCCCAGCTGGGCAGCCTCGGTCAGGAAGAGCTGCGTCAAAGCCTTGAGGGCTTCCTCTCGCAGTCGTGTGGACTGATTGGGCGGCAGCGATTCCAGCACGTAGGTGCCACGTCCTTGCTGAGTCGAGACCAGGCTCGCCTGGTCCAAGATGCGATATGCCCTGGCGACTGTGTTGAAGTTCACCCTCAAGTCGTCGGCCAGTTGCCTTATGGTTGGTAACTGATCGCCGGGCTTGAGTATCTCAGTCGCCATTAAATGCTTGAGCCGCTCTACGATTTGAACATAGATCGGCACATGTCTACGGAAGTCGAGTTCAACCAACATGCCTATTGTACTAATTGTATGATTGTAATAATTGTACTAAAGGCTTTTCGATTTGTCAAACCATCACTTGCTTCCGTCAAAGAAACTACCCGCCCCGGTCACATACCCGAAGGGCTTACCCACCCCTCACCACTAGCGCGCGTTATTGTTTCCCTGCTCGCGAGCGTGGTAGAATCGTTAGGGCACTAAATATAGTGCTGTCTAGGAGGCGACTGTGGAAAAGAAAGAAAGCACTTTCGCGGTCAAGAAAGGCTTAGCTCAAATGCTTAAGGGTGGTGTGATCATGGACGTGGTCACCGCCGAACATGCTCGCATCGCCGAGGACGCTGGTGCAGTGGCGGTTATGGCCCTTGAACGCGTCCCGGCAGACATCCGCGCCTATGGTGGGGTCGCCCGCATGAGCGACCCGGAAATAATCCTGCAAATCATGGACGCCGTCTCCATCCCGGTGATGGCTAAGTGCCGCATAGGTCATTTCGTTGAGGCTCAGATCTTGGAGGCTTTAGGGGTGGATTACATCGACGAATCCGAGGTTCTTACCCCTGCCGACGAGGCTCACCATATCAACAAACATGAGTTCAAGGTTCCATTCGTGTGTGGATGTAGAAATCTGGGTGAGGCTCTCCGCCGCATTGGCGAGGGCGCAGCTATGATCCGCACCAAGGGCGAGGCCGGCACCGGCGACGTGGTCGAAGCAGTACGCCATGCGCGAGCGGTGATAGGCGAGATGCGCCGCCTGGAGAGCATGCCCGACGAGGAGTTGATGACTTACTCCAAGGATATCGGAGCTCCCTACAACATGGTTAAAGAGACCAAGGAGCTGGGGTGCTTACCGGTGGTGAACTTTGCTGCTGGTGGCATCGCCACCCCAGCCGACGCAGCGATGATGATGCAACTCGGTGTAGACGGCGTATTTGTCGGATCGGGTATCTTCAAGTCGGGCGACCCGCCCCGACGGGCGGCGGCTATTGTCGAGGCCACCACCCACTACAACGACCCTGAGATCTTGGCTAATATCAGTAAAGGGTTGGGTGAGCCGATGGTGGGGATTGGCGTCAGCGAATTGCCTGAGACTGAACGGCTGGCGGAGCGAGGCTGGTAGATCGACTCGAGCAGGAAAAGTAACCGAATGAAGATTGGCGTGCTGGCACTTCAGGGCGATTTCGCCGAACATATCACCGTACTTCGCCACCTGGAGGTCGATACCACCGAGGTGCGACTACCAAGTCAATTGGATGAGCTCCATGGCCTGATCATCCCCGGCGGCGAATCTACAACCATCGGCAAATTAGCAACCACTTTTGGCATGATCGAACCTCTACGTCGGTTCGGCCACGATCGACCGATTTGGGGCACCTGCGCCGGGGCGATCTTTCTATCGGGCGACGCCCATCGACAGCAGCCGCTGCTGGATTTACTGGATATCACCATCGAACGCAACGCCTTCGGTCGCCAGGTTAACAGTTTCGAGATAGATTTGATCATCCCGGCTCTCGAGGACCCCGAACGACCATTCCGGGCTCTCTTCATCCGAGCACCCCTTATCGAGCGCGTCGGTAGAGGCGTTGAAGTGCTCGCTCATCTTCCTGAAGACAAGGAGCGAACCGGTCGAGTCGTCGCCGCCCAGCAGGGCCACATTTTGGCGACAAGTTTCCACCCAGAATTAACCGAAGACAACCGTTTCCATCGTTATTTTATTAACCTGGTAAAAGGCTAGGAGCAACATGGTCCGCCCCTTCGATTGGCGTGATTTGGCCTTACTGCACCGTATGCGCAACACCGGCTTGTGTTTGGATTCCCGACTAGCCTACACTCGTCAGCGCTACGCACTACAAAATGCCTTGCTGGATGCCCTCACCCCCGGACGGAGCACATATACGCTTATCGACAGACCGGCCCATCTAGAACAAGAGCCGGTTTTCGGTCAGGTCCGTCGTCGCACCAACCAACCCCATGCCCGGTTGACTTTTATCGGGCCGGCGACAGCATTAGTCCAACCTAATTGCATTCAATTGCTCGACGCCCTGAGTCGGTCAGCCGGCGAGGACGGCGCCCACCACCTGATCGCTGAGGCTGAGGAGACCAGCCCAGTCTTCGAGAGTCTACGTCAAGCCGGATTCGCGATCTATGCCCGTCAACGCATCTGGCGTTTGGCCGACTCGCTACAAGTGAACCCAATTCTACTGGACGCCATCTCCCGCAAAGACCAGCCGGAAGAACATCAGGGCGGTGACGGGCCAATGTGGCGAGGAGAGATGAGTTCGGATGCACCTGCAGTTCATAGCCTCTACCTCAATTTGGTCCCCGCCCTGGTACAACAAGTTGAACCACCATCTATCCACAACGGTCGCGGGTTGGTGCATTGGGATCAAGGGGAATTGCTCGGCTATCTTTTTATCGACCGCGGCCCTCAAGGAGTATGGGTGCATCCTTACTTCCACCCCGCTGCGGAGCGATTGGACGATTTAATTACCGGCTTCCTGGTGCATCACATTCATCACCCAAGAAAACCATTGTATATCTGCGTCCGATCTTATCAGGGTGGGTTGAGCCAATCGCTTGATCGTCTCGGTTTCGAACCCTTTAGCGACCAAGCCGTAATGGTCAAGCGCCTTGCTGCCCACATTCGCCAATCTGATAGAGTACCGCTGCCCGCATTGGAAGGCTCTCAACCGGAGCCCACCGCACCCTTCACTCCGATAGCCGTGTCATCGCAGCTCGCTCAAGATCCTCCAACCCCTGAGTCCTGCTAGGTATGAAAAGATCGTATCTTATTCCATACCTTTTGACATTTTATAAAAGCCAATACACCTCCCGTCCTTCTGCAAATATCTCCTTGCCCATTGATCGCTCAACTTCTCACTTCGGAGAACCATCGGCAACCCCATCCAACGTAATCCCTAATGAGCAACCAATAGGCGAAGGCTCCAAGAGCATGCCCCCGGTTGAGACCTCCAGGAATTGGTCCCCAGGAAATTTGGGTTTTCATCGGGGTCATGATTTTAGCTGTAGCTCCATCACTTCTGATGTTCTTAGAGCGGTGGGTGGGCGATCAGCGCGTGCTCGATCTTTTTCGTCACTGGTGGTGTAAATCGTCTTTTCTGTGCAACACGGCTTATGAAATATGGCATAATTCAAGTTACCGGGAGTTTGGTGAATAGCATTGGCTGTAATGAGCTTCAAACCACACCGTCTTTTGTCCAGTCGACTTGTCGAACCGGGCGACCAGAAGTATAAAAGCCCATAGTCACCAATTGGTGAATGAAAATGACGGGAAAACGCATTACTGACAACCTAAACGATTTGCTGGGGGTCCTGCCACCAGAGATTACCCAGAAGATCTATCAGATCAACCGCCACGATGATCTACTGGAGGTGATACTCGACCTCGGTCGTGTGCCGACCGCGCGCTATATTGACGCCGAGGTCGCGCTAAGCGAACAAGAAATACAACGAGAGAACATCGACTACGTGGTTAAACGCATAGGCGAGTTTGACGATGATAATCGCGCTGGTATGGAACGCACGTTGCATCGCATCGCCGCTATCCGCAACCGCCACAGCCATATCGTCGGGTTGACCTGTCGTGTCGGCCGGGCAGTGTATGGAACGATCGACATCATCCAGGATCTCATTTCCAGCGGCAAGAGCCTCCTGCTGGTGGGCCGTCCAGGTGTTGGAAAAACCACTATGCTGCGCGAAGCGGCTCGTATCCTGGCAGAGGAAAAACGGGTGGTGATCGTTGATACCTCCAACGAAATCGCCGGCGATGGGGATGTTCCCCACCCGGCTATTGGACGTGCTCGCCGCATGCAGGTACGACAGCCGGCACTCCAACACGAGGTGATGATTGAGGCGGTCGAGAACCACAATCCGCAGGTGATCGTGATCGACGAGATCGGCCGCGAATTGGAGGCAGTGGCCGCTCGTACCATCGCCGAGCGCGGGGTTCAGTTGATCGGTACCGCCCACGGCAACAATCTCGAAAACCTGCTACTCAACCCCACCCTCTCCGACCTGGTGGGGGGGATCGAAACGGTCACTCTCTCTGACGAAGAAGCCCGCCGCCGCGGGACCCAAAAGACCGTCCTTGAACGACGTGCCGCGCCGACATTCGACGTATTGATTGAGATCCAGGACCGCGAGCGACTAGCAATACATCGCGATGTTTCGGCTGCAGTGGACGCTATGCTTCGCGGGCGTTCGTTACCGCCTGAGTTGCGTTCTCGGGACGAGAAAGGGGAAGTCCACATTGAAACCCAACCCGCCTCACCCACGCCTAGCCGGCGTGGTGGGGTCGGATACCAGCGACAAGCCGCACTGCCAACGGCTCCTCCCCCGGGTAATGAAGGACTACCTTATTCGCCAACACCACCGCATATGCCGGGAACTCCACTGGCAACGGTTCGCATCTTCGCCTATGGCGTGGCCCGCAACCGCCTACGCCAGGCGGTCAAGCGGCTGCGCGTTCCAGCACTGTTGGTCAACAATCTGAGCGAAGCGGATGTGCTGGTCACTCTACGCTCGTACTACCGCAAGCGTCAAAAGGTTGTCGCCGATGCAGAGAACCGACGCATGTCGATCTACGTTTTGCGCTCCAACACTGTCAGCCAAATGGGGAGTTTTCTGACCGACCTGTTCAACCTTCAAGCCACCAGCGTTGACCCTTCGATGGAGACCGCTTTGCAGGAGGCTCAGCACGCCATCCAGGATGTGCTTGATGGGGCTCGATCAGTCGATTTATCACCGGCTTCCGCTTATATCCGTCGTTTGCAACACCAAATTGCCCGTCAAGCTAATCTGGTGTCCCACTCCTACGGCAAGGAGCCGCAACGTCGGGTGAGGATTTTCCGTAGTTGAGTCTATTTATCACCCTTGAGGGCCCCGATGGAGGCGGTAAGACCACCCAAGCCGAACAGCTTGCTGAATATTTGCGCGCCCGGGGATTTGATGTCTTGCTCTCTCGCGAGCCAGGCGGTCCTTCCATCAGCGAACAGATTCGACGTGTGTTGATGTCGCTCAATAACACCACCATGCACCCCCGAACCGAGTTCTTGCTCTTCTCCGCCTCCCGCGCTCAACACGTTCAGGAATTAATCCACCCCCATCTTGCCAGTGGGGGATTGGTTGTCTGTGACCGATTCTACGATGCCTCGCTCGCCTACCAAGGCTATGGCCATGGCCTGGATCTCGACACACTCCGATCGATTACTACCTTCGCCACCGGCGGTCTCAAACCCGATCTGACCCTATTACTCGACCTACCAGTTGATGAGGGACTTCAGCGCCGTGAGCATGACGGCAATTGGAACCGCCTCGACGCCTACGACCTGGAGTTTCACCACCGGGTGCGACGGGGCTATCTAGCCATGGCCGCCGCCGAGCCGGAACGCTGGGTAGAACTCGACGCCAGGCAACCCCCCGACACCATCCAGGACAAAATAAGGCGCATCGTTGAGACGCGCCTGGCACAGCATGACCCGGGCACACACAAATAGCCGACCCTATAAATCGTCGCCCACACCCCCTAATTCCGGCATACTCTTCTCGATCTCCTCTGGACTCTCACCCGCATCCAGGCGATCGATGACATCATCGAACTCGGGAGGCATCTCTTCGCCCATCTCCTGTCCCATCTTGCGCATCATTCGCGCCATAGAGCGAGGGTCCTGCTCATCGAAATCGGCCCAACTGCTGGAGTCGGCCAGCGACTCAAGCCGCGACTCCTCCGAACGGGCAAAACGTACCCGATTGATTATGCGCTTCAGGTCCAGGCTGCCGCAGTGGGGACACTGCACCGACACATTCCCATATTGCTCATACGTCTGATAAATCGACGCCCGTTTGCGGCACTCCGGGCAACTATACTCATAAACTGGCATGGCGACCTCCACTTCTACTCCATAGGTTTGCTGCTTTTTTTTACTCCGTACCTCCAACCTAAAAGGTCGGTTCTACTTCACCCGCTACGCAGCACTCCATAAATGAATTATACTGAGCCATCGAGGATGCTTCAACCCATGCATGATGACTTGCGCGAGCGGCAACACCGGCCACTTCTTATCGTTATCTCTGGTCCGTCAGGGGTTGGTAAGGATAGCGTTCTTCAAAATATGAAGGCGCGCAACCTTCCCTTCCATTTCGTGGTCACTGCCACCACCCGACCCAAACGCCCCAACGAAGTTGACGGCGTCGATTATTTCTTCATCAACCAGGATAAGTTCACCAAGATGATCGAGCAGGACGAACTGCTCGAGCACGCCATCGTATATGGAGACCACAAGGGAATTCCCAAACACCAGGTACGACAGGCACTAGCCAGCGGGAAGGATGTCGTGATGCGCATCGACGTCCAGGGCGCCAAGACTATCCGTAACATATGCCCTGAGGCAGTGCTGATCTTTCTCTCTACCCACACTGAGGAAGAATTGGTCGAGCGC
>JAUVOZ010000122.1 GCA_030598885.1 Anaerolineae bacterium
ATGTCTACAATCTGGCTTACCGCTTGATGGGTGATCCTGCATCTGCCGACGATGCCACACAGGAAACTTTCATCTCGGCTTTTCGCGGTTTGCGGGGTTACCGCGGCGGGTCGTTCCGTGCGTGGTTGTTATGTATTGTCAGGAACGCTTGTTATGATGAATTTCGTCGCCGTAAACGGCGACCAGCGGTCTCATTTGATGAGTTGAGCCCGTTATCAGGAAGTCACGAGCCCGATGGCTCTAGCGCTTTGGTCTCTAAGGCTGAAGGACCGGAAGCTGCTGCGGAAGGTGCTGAACTGGCGCGAGCGATCGAGGATTGTCTCCAACGCTTGCCGCCTGATTATCGGACTGTGACTGTGCTCGTCGACATCCAAGGCTACGATTATCATGAAGCTGCAACCGTGGTCGGGAAGCCGATTGGAACCATAAAAAGCCGTTTATCACGCGCTCGAGCGAGGTTGCGTGATTGTCTCCAAGAGTATCGGGAACTTTTACCTTCGGCTTTTCGTCTAGAAGATGAGTAGATACGATGACCAGACAGGGCCACATATCAAGCCGTGATCTAGAACGACTCTCCGCCTACCTGGACGGAACCTTGTCTGCCAGAGAGGTTCATCGTCTGGAAGTACGACTGCGGGATGACTTGGTCTTACGGCAAGAACTGGCGGATCTGCGCGAGACGATCCGTTTAGTGAGTTCCCTGCCCATGGTACGTTCACCGCGCAATTTCACCCTGACGCCTGAGATGGTCGGGTTAAAGGAACGTCCCCGGGCTTACCCTGTCTTGCAATTCGCCACTGCTCTAGCGACCTTTATCTTTTTTGCGGTGGTCGGTGTTGATGTGCTGACAAGCTCATCGTTCCTGCGCGCCGCAGCGCCAGCGGTTATAGAACAGGTAGCGATGGAAGATGCTCTCCCTGAAGCCAATGCCTTGAAGGCGATGGAGGTACCGGGTGAGGATTTTGTAGTGGAAGAAGCCGAATCACGCTATGCCGAACCGGAGATTGTCGGTATCGAAGAACCTCCGGCTTTTACTGGGGAGGCGGAGCACACCTTCGATCGTGCGGCACCCACATCGGCGCCCGACGATCTTAAGCATATGACACCCACTACTGTGGTGAGTGAATTTGCTGAAGCTCCAGCCTCTACACCTACTGGACCTACTAGGGTGCTGCCGTTGGCTTCGGATGAAACCCAGGTTGGGGGAGTGGCAGAGGGAGCCGGCGAAGTACCCCTTGCTCCTAGTCCGCTACCCGCTACCCTGCCTATTGTCTCCGCGACACCTTCACCGACCCATGCTGAACTCCAAGCCGCGCCGGGGCGATCTACTATACGTTTAGCAGAGTTCGGGTTCGGTATCTTGGCTGTCTTGCTGGCAGTGCTCACCCTTTGGGTCCGCAGAAAAGGTGGATGACCTCACATCCGGTGGTGAGATCCATCCGGGTTTGTGGTGTTTGGCAATTCGAGGGAAGACTACTATAATTAAATGGGGGTAAGAATCATACACAGCTACTCCATATTTTGTGTCACCTGCTGATACAATTCTCGTTGATCATGGCATATGTCGATTGCTTGGTGGAGGCGAATACCCACTAAGTCGAGAAGCTTGGGATGCGATGCTGAGATGAACTTTGATGTCTTTACACTGCTACCGGATGTGATGCAAGCATATCTCCATGCCAGCATTTTGGGTAAGGCTCAAGAGGCTGGCTTGATCCATGTTAAGCTGCATAACATTCGGGACTTCACAACCGATCGTCATCGCACAACTGATGACGAACCCTATGGTGGCGGCGGAGGGATGGTGATGAAACCCGAGCCGTTGTTCGCCGCTGTGGAATCGGCGCTCGGCGACGATATGGGCAAGATGCCGGTGGTGCTTCTCACACCTCAAGGAAGATTATTTGACCAGGGGGTTGCCCGCGAACTCGCTCAGCATACCCGCTTAGCACTAATCTGTGGTCGGTATGAGGGGGTTGACGAACGGGTGCGATGTCATCTGGCGACGGATGAGATTTCGATCGGGGATTACGTGCTCACCGGTGGAGAGTTGGCGGCATTGATTATTGTTGATGCTGTAGCACGTTTGATCACTGGCGTTCTTGGTGACACACAAGCAGTGAAGAAAGACTCGCATGCCAGTGGCCTCTTGGAGCATCCTCATTACACCCGTCCAGCTTCCTTCCGTGGGTGGGAAGTGCCTGAGGTTTTACTTTCGGGCGATCATGCCCGAATCGCAGCCTGGCGCCGCGAGCAATCCCTGCAGCGTACGTTGCACCGCCGACCGGACTTGCTTGAGCACGCCGAACTAGATGAAGCAGACCGGAACATCCTGGACCAGTTGTTAAAGGAAGAGCGCAACCACTCTAGTAGATGATCCTGACTACAGGGAGGAGCATTTGATGCGAAGTGCCCTGCACGATATTCAAGCATTTCTCTTTGTGTTGATTGCTGTCGGTCTTGTGTTTGCAGCCTGTAGTGTGCCCACCGAAGTGGATATCCCGCTGACTCTGGTGCCCTCGCCCATAGAAGTCCCAACTGATATCGCACCCACACCAGAACCTCCTCCGCCGAAGACTCTCATTGTGTGTCTTAACCAGGAGCCAACATCGCTTTACCTTTACAGCGATGCTTATCTCTATGGAAGCGCCAACCGGGAGTCAAATGCCGTGCTCCAGGCGATCTATGATGGACCCATAGATATCATCAACTACGAGTTCCATCCTGTAATCTTGCAAGAGCTTCCCGATTTGGCTGGTGGTAAGAATGCCATGTTGGAAGAAGTCACTATCCTCGAAGGTGATGTGTACTTGAACCCGGTGACTTTGCAGCCGGAGGTCTTGACGCCGGGAAAACCTTACCTGCCCGCGGGGTGTGAGGGATCAGAATGTATCCAAACCTATCAGGGAGGTGAAGCCATTGTACAACGCTTGGTGGTTGATTTTCACCTGCTCCCCGAGCTGACCTGGTCGGATGGCGAGCCGTTGACCGCGGCGGATTCGGTCTTCTCTTATGAGCTTGATTTACACGGCGATACACCAACGACGAAGTATCTCGTGGATCGAACCTATACTTACCAAGCGTTGGACGAGGTGACTGTGCGCTGGACAGGCATCCCCGGTTTTCTGGACACGGAGTACGCAGCCAATTTCTGGTCACCTCTACCAGCGCATATCCTTGAAGGCTACACCCCAGCCGAATTACTCGCCGCGGAGGAAGTCAATGCCCGACCGATAGGATGGGGGCCATATGTCATCCAGGAGTGGAAAGCAGGAGATCATATCCTTTTGGCGGTGAACCCCAATTACTACCGTGCTTCGGAGGATCTGCCGAATTTCGATTTCTTAATTTTCCGCTTCCTGGGGAGCGATGTAATCTCAGCGGTCCAGCAGTTGCTCACCGGGGAATGTGATTTACTGGATGAGTCCCTGCTCCCCGATGAAGCCTTGCCGACATTGATCGAACTCGAAGAAACTGGAAAGTTGGAGTTGGCCTGGGTGCCAGGTGCGGAAATGGAACGCCTCGATTTCAATCTAGCGCCTGCTGGCCAATCCGCTGAAAACGCTTTATTTGCTGATGTGCGCACCCGACGCGCTATAGCTAGCTGTATTGACCGGCAAAGTGTCGTCGACGAGATCTTATTTGGACTTAGTGCGGTGCCAGACACCTATATTTCGCCCTTTCATCCGCACCATCAAACGGAACTCGATTCCATCCAATATGATGTATCAGCCGCGCAGGAAATGTTGCAGGAGATAGGTTGGCGCGACGACGATGGTTCGCCTGAGACTCCGAGAGTCGCCACTGGTGTGCCAGGCATTCATTCGGGAACGCCTTTGGCTTTCACATATCTCACTACTGGTGATGGCATTCGCCAAACTGTAGCTGAGGCGCTGAAAGTTGATTTGGCGCAATGCGGGGTTGAGATGACAGTCGAATTCTACAATCCTGATGTGATCACGGCTCCATGGCCCGAAGGTCCAGTCTTCGGTCGTGGCTTTGATGCGGTGGTTTGGTCATGGCCAGATTGGATCAGCCCTTTATGTGAAATGTTTGCTGGAAGGGAGATTCCGTCGAACGAATATCCTTACGGCAGCAATGCCAGCGCATTTGACAACCAGGACTACAACCTGGCATGTGATACGATTCTGCTTGGCCCGGCGGGGAGTCAAACATATCTTGAGGCTGTTCGGCAAACGCAGGAAATCTTCACCAACCAACTTCCCGCACTCCCGCTTTACCTCAAACCGCGTATCGTGGCTTATACTGAGGATATGTGTGGCATTGAGGTTGACCCTCTGGCATTCAGCGCCTTTTGGAACCTAGAGATGTACAATTCAGGGAATGAGTGCAGTGATTAGCCTTACTGAAAATGTGAGACCGTGATTTTGGGTTGATGCCGCAACAGCTTGATTATAATTAAGGTACAATAATATTAAACCTAATTAGACCATTAGGCGTAATTATAGAGGATGTCAATGAGCAGCTTGGAAAAGCCAGAGCTCCGAGGCATTGAGGACGGTCGACTGATTATTCAACTGCGAAAAGGGGATTTGGATGCCTTAGGATCCTTATACGACAAATATAAAAAAGTAGTATATCGGACTGCACTTGCGATCACTCATGATTTAGATGGTGCTCAAGACATTCTCCAGGATACTTTTCTTCGATTGTACAAATCAGCATCAAGGGTTGATCCTGAACGACCGATTATTCCCTGGCTGTATCGGGTGACGGTCAACACCAGCTACACTTACTTAAGACGTCGCCGTTGGCTCCTGGCCCCGATCGATGATCTACTCCAACATACCGGGACGTCGAAAGTCTCTCCCGAACGCCAAACAGTACGGAGGGAGGCCAGGGAGGCGGTCTTCTCAGCCCTGACCAGGCTTCCACCGTCACAAAGGGTGGTCGTGGTGCTTTACTATATAAATGATCTATCATTAAGGGATATCGCTGATTTACTTGAATGCCCTATCGGGACTGTGAAATCACGTCTTTTCTATTCCCGAGAGAATTTACGAAAAACCTTGGAGGGTGATGAGCGTGCGACATTTGACCTTGCCTACGATCTCAGATGATGCTTCGTGGGGTGACAAGCAATTTGATCGTCTCCTTACCCGCGAATTGCATAACTGGGCTGCTCGCCAGGACCCCCCGGCTTCTATACGAACGCGGCTGATGCACAGCGCCAGGCTGCATCAAAATAGAAGCAAGACCAACCTCATCTGCAAGCAGTTGTTCCATCCGATTAGCCAGCCGAAACGAACGGACAACGACTTGTCTGTCATCGCAACACAGTTTTTTATAAATCCACTTAGGTTAGGTTTAAATTCACTTCGTTTAGTCTCTTAACATTGTCATGAGATATCTCTCATGGCAACCTCGCATAATTATCCCCTTTTGTAATTCTTGTTTGAACCACAAGCTGACGAAAGACGTTAGTATGTAGGAGATGTTGCATGATCCGTTTCATAATTCGGCGGTTAGTCATTATACCGCCCGCATTATTGCTCCTTAATTTCCTTGGTTTCTCCTACGCGTACCTCGTCCGACCACAGCGCGCAGCTCGAACGCCATATCTTAGGGCAATTCTGCCGGAAACTGGACCTTTCCTTCCGACCTATACAGATTACCTCAAGGGCCTCCTTGACCTTGATCTGGGAATGATGCCAACCACTAAAGAGACGCTAGTGGATGCCCTAACGAATGCGACCGTCGCCAGCTTAGGTTTATTAGGTTTGGCTCTTGGTCTCAGCGTGGTAATCGGTTTGTCTTTAGGCCTTATTGCTATCCGTGTCGATCCCCCTCGCGTCTCACGTTGGCTGTCCTCTTTGTCCACCATTGGCCTGGCGATGCCTAGTTTCTATATCGGTAGTCTCTTTGTTTTGGGGGTATTCTCCTTAATTATGTTTCGCCCGAACTCCGGTTTCTTCCTACCGATGGGGGGATTCGGATGGGATCTTCATCTATTGCTTCCTACCCTGTCTTTGATGTTGAGACCTATGGTCCATTTGGCACAGATGACCTCCAGCCTGCTTGTAGGTGAACTCGGCAAGCAGTATGTCGTGACCGCGCGCAGTGTTGGTAATCCTTGGCGCGTGATCCGCAAGCGGCACACGTTGCGTAACATCCTGGCACCTGTAATCCTGTCCATCAGCCGATCGATGAGGTTGCTAGTGGGAGATCTAATCCTGGTGGAATGGCTGTTCAAATGGCCCGGTCTGGGTAATCTACTCGCTGCTTC
>JAUVOZ010000007.1 GCA_030598885.1 Anaerolineae bacterium
ATGGTCATCGAAGCTTTTAAAGCTGGTTGGGGAGGAGCAGTGCTTAAGACAATTGGTCTGGTGCCCACAAAACATCCGAGCCCGAGAGTTTATGTCATCAAGTCGGGACGAGATAAAAGAGGCATGGTCGACATTGAGCTGATCAGCGATATGACCATCGATCGTTGGCAAGAGGAAATCGACTTAATCCGCGATGTCTACCCTAAACGACCGATCATCGCCAGCATCATGGGAGGCGGCACGCCATACGAGTGGCAGGAAGTTGTCCGTCGTCTTGAACCGCATGGCGTTGATGGCTTTGAAATGAACGCAAGTTGTCCCAACTTCGCTGAGGAGAGAGGTAGTAAATTAGGACAGGACCCCCAATCGCTGGGATTGGCGGTGAGCTGGGTCAGAGAGGCGACTGCCCTACCGGTGATTGTAAAACTCACTCCAAACGTTACCGACATCGTCGCGCTGGCTCGCGTCGCGAAGGAATCCGGCGCCGATGCAGTAACCGCAACCAATAGTCTATCTGGTTTAGCGGGGATCGACCTTGACACCTTTGCCCCCTTGCCCACTGTCGGCGGTTTAAGCATCTTCGGTGGATATGGCGGTCCGGCTTTAAAGCCTGTTTCGCTCCGCTGCGCGGCTAGTATAGCCAGCGCCTTGAAAATCCCAATTATTGGCTGTGGTGGTGTGTCTACATGGAAAGATGCAGCCGAGTATTTATTGGTTGGCGCATCTCTGGTTGAGATCTGTACTGCCGTGATGTGGAACGGTATCTCAATCATCGATAAACTCACTAATGGTCTTGCCAAGTACCTTGAGAAACATGAGTTTAGCGAACCACAGGACCTGATCGGCAAAGCACTGACCCATATTGGCAAATTCCCAGATTTGGATCTCTCGATAAAACTAGTTGCTAGAATCGACCAGGATCAATGCAACGGATGTGGTATCTGTGTAAAAGCCTGTGACTCGGGGGGCTACCAGGCGATCACAATGGACGATGAAAAAAATGTTGCACGCGTTGATTCCGTGAAATGTGATGGCTGCGGATTATGTGTAGGTGTTTGTCCCCTTGGAGTAGTTACTCTCCATCTTCGGCAATGACATATTAATCAGAAGGCTGCTGATCCATCATCACTGTAAGGCGGGATCTATCAAACCATCGTGTCATAATCCGCTAACCACCTACGATGAGAGGAAAGATAGTAACTATATCGCCATTTACCAGGGTCGTATCAGTCCCCTGAAGGGTGAAAGTATCTCGGCCGTTAATCAGCACCCGGAAACGCTTGCAGAATCCATAACCCTCAAATACACCAAGCGATATTTGGGGGTTATCTGTTTCCAATAACCTAAGCAATCCATGGAGAGTTGTCTGCTCTGGAACCTCCAAAATGATTTCTCTGGATCCTACTGCGGTCCTTACCTCACCAAAACAACGGAGCTTAACTTTCATCTATTCTGGGTCCAGTCCGAGCGCTTCGAGATCATCAGCCACACTTTCCAATGAAAGCCGACGCAATCGCTCCCGGGTAGGAACTCCTCGTTGATCATAACCATAGACTTCATAATATTCGTTCAGGAGTCCATCCTGCTCCGCCCGCGAAGTGAGATACCCTTCTGATGGACCGGCAGGGATGGGTTCTTCAGACAATCGAACAGGCAGATAGTCATCTTTTCGAGAAAAACCTTCCCGCAGGTTGAAGCATCTTGCCAGCGTGTTAACCCGTTCACCAAGCAAAATTAACTCGCTGGGGCTGAACTCAATCGCGGTCGCCGCACTGACCATTTCAGAGACTGTGCCTATCTTCTGTTCGGTCAATTCCTGCGACATGCCTTGCTCGGTCTCCCTCAGAAGACCCTCACTGATCATGAACGAACAAAATGTCGGGCAATCACACAAGGCGACTTCCATGACCTGATTCCACATGGCGAGCTCAGCTTTACCATCCGGAATGAATCGGTCAACCTGTATCGGATCCGGTACCCCAAAGATCTCCTGAAAAGCATAGCCGCGATTATGGTCGCCACCGGTAAATGCAGTTGCGTAATTCAAGCCCTGTGCCTTGGCTGCGCGAACATCATAGCCGGGCAACTCAAGACCCTTTACATGCATCACGTAGCGTTCGGATCCACGTCCAATTTGCTGGCTTGCACGGAGCGCTCCATCGGCGAGAACTTCTCCAAAACTTCGCCTATGAGCGATCCGATGGATCAGCTCAATCATCGCCTTGTGGTTTCCAAAGCGAAGTTCTAATCCATCCGTCTCGTCTATGGTGAGGATGTCCCGCTCAAATAATTCCATTGCGAAAGCGATCGTCGCCCCAACAGTAATCGTGTCCAGTCCATATTCATCGCAGAGGCGATCAGCCAGATAGATCGCTGAAAGATCCGTCACCCCCGTAGCTCCGCCAAATGCCCATGAGGTCTCAAATTCAGGGCCTTCAGTTAAAACCCCTATGTAATCACCCGATTGAGCCACACGAACTTGGCTGCAAGCCACCGGGCACTTTCGACAGGGATTGCGGCGGATAATGTCCTTCGCCTGGACCTCGTATCCAATCTGGTCAGTGGGAGTAAAAAGACCCGTTCCAGCATAGTTACGGGCTGGGAAGATGCCCATTTCGGAGGTGAGGTCTACCAAAGCGGATGTGCCATGCCTGCCGAACTCTGAGTAAAGGGTTGGATGAGCCTTGAATCTCGCAAGAAGCTCTCGGCGTTCCGCATTAAACCGCGGTGGATCAACAATCTCCAATTCACCATCCCCGCGTACTGCAATAGCCTTCAACCGTTTCGCCCCCATCACCGCTCCTAGGCCTTTGCGCCCCATGGCGCGCCGCTCGTTGATGATGCAGGAGCAAAGCGATTGCTGCTCACCAGCTTGACCAATACACGCCACTCGAAAATTATGATTGTGAAGCTCCTCCTTGATAAAAAGCTGGCAATCTGTTGTATTTGTGCCCCAAATCCTCTCAGCCGAACGAAAACTCACTTCCCCTTTCTCTAAAACAAGGTAAACGGGATCACTTGCTTGCCCTTGAATAACAATGATGTCGAAACCAGCTAATTTCATCTCTGCTGGGAATTCACCACCTGAAGTAGCCATCCCAACCACCCCGGTTAGAGGAGATCGACCGGTCACTGTGATACGACTACTACAAGGTGCACTTGTGCCCGTTAACGGGCCTGGGGCAAAAACAAGCACATTGCTCGGGCCCAATGGATCAGTTCCAGGTTGAACAAGGTCATATAGCAGCTTCACACCAAAACCTGCTCCACCCATATACAGTCGGGTTAGTTTAGGATCTGTGGCTGCGATCCTTGTCTCTTTCTTTGTCAGATCGATCCAGGCCATCCTACCTGTATATCCGCCCCGATACATATCAAATCTCCTCTTTTAAATAACTATCATTCCTAAATTCTGAATGGAAATCATCTCTATGCGCGATGTGAGATAGCCTCTCCAACTTCTAGCACCTGTATTAGTGCTTGGTCTGAATAGTCATAGCTTATATTTCTTTTTTTTAAAATTTAATTTTCTATAGACCTCACTCCCTCGTCGTGCCGCGTTATTCACATAACCAGCGTCATAACAGATTTCTGCACGTGGAGTCGATTTTCAGCCTGATTGAAGATTACAGACGTCCAACCTGGACCTTCGGTCTTGTCCATCACCTCATCGGTAACCTCAAAGCCGCGGTCTGCTGGAAGACAATGCATATAGATCGCGTTCTTGTCGGCTAATTCCATGATCGCTTGTGTGCAGATCCAATCCTTATGTTGATCGAAGATAGCCTGTGTCTTCTCCACACTGGCCTTGCCTATCGGGGGTTGGAAGATTGGCGTGGCGCACCAGGCTTTGGGATATATTACATGGGCACCCTCAATAGCTTCCTCAAAATCATGAACAATCTCAAAGGAGCCTTTGTTCGCCTCAGCGAATTCTTTGCACTGAGATAGGATCTCAGGTGCGAGATCCATCCCCTCCGGATGAGCAAGGGTCACGTCCATACCCATCATCGTGGCGTAGAGGATGGCTGATTGAGGAACAGCTCGTGGCTTGTGTACACTTGGTGAGTAGGCCCATGACATCACGAACTTGACGCCGGCGAAGCCACCGAATCTCTCTTTTACTGTAAAAATATCAGCCAATCCCTGAAAAGGATGATAGACATCATCCTCCATATTAAGTACCGGGATGTCTGCCCATCGGGCAAACTCTCTCAACATGGCATGTGCCGCACCGTAGTCCCAATCGACCGGGTCACCATAGCATCGGATGGCAATGGCATCTCCCATCCGATCGAGAACACGTGCGACATCCGAAACACGCTCTGTGCTATAGGCTACCTCTCGGCCTTCCATGACTGGGGTGTAAATTTTCGATGGATCGAGATAGTGTGCATGGCCACCGAGCTGCGTCATTCCGGCCTCAAAGGAATTCCTTGTGCGCAGAGACTGGTTATAAAAAATCATAAAGAGCGTCTTACTACGGAGTAGATCATCGTGATATATCTCCTTCGCTCGTTCGCGCTTGAGATCCTCTGCCACATTAAGGATGGTCTCTATTTCCTCCCTAGTGAAATCGGTCTCGGCCAGGAAATCGCGACCTTTCAAACTCTTGGTTCTCATTCTCCCATCCTCCTGCAAAAAGGGTAGAATTTTCTTAAACCACTAGAAGAAATCACGAATTACGGTAGAGGGTTGGCTTGAGGGCAACTAAGCAAGTCTTGAAAAGGATTCAAATCATACTTCTTCATCCTTGAAAGGATTTATGTTTTTCGGGTTGTTGAGGCTTGCTTGACTAATTGGAGGGAGTTCTGTCACTAAATCTCTCACCAGAGCATCTTCTTTATAAGGCTCAATAACCATGTCCCCATTAGCTAAGGTAGTACAGGACTGAACCACCTTCCCATTTACTCGCATAAGACATGATGAACACAAACCAATCCGACAGGAACAAGTAAATCCAATACTGGAATCAAGATGGTCATAAATATACTGAAGGACTCCAAGCACGCTTTGACCAGCTTCTACAGGCACCTCATACGCTACCAACTTGCTTTCATTCTTGTCACCGCGCCTCACTTGAACAGTAATTAACTTCGGCTTATCCATGATTGCTTTCCCCCCTCCTGCCGTATGTGCGCGTGCCTGCAGGGAGAGAAAGATAGAGCGAATTCACGGGCGCCTCTTGCATCTCCCATTGATTATCTTTACGCCTAAGGACTAAATTACATAACCAGCGATCATTGTCAGTGGCAGGATAATCCACCCGATACATCGCGCCGCGGCTTTCCTGACGTGCAATGCTTGCTAGCACGATCGCTTCCAGCACGTCCAGTGAGTTCTCATTCTGCAAACCTTCAACCCATTCCCGATTGAAGCGAGAATCTTGATTGACAACATGCTGGCGCGCCAGATCACGACGAAGGTCTGCGATGGCTTTCAGTGCCTGCTGTAAATTTTTTTCTTCTCGGATGATTCCCACCAGATCACCTGCGATGCGCCTGATTTCTAGGCGCACCTCGGTGACCGTGGGACCCGAGGAGTCAGATTTCAGACAAACGAACTTTCGAACCACCTTTTCTATCTGAGTAGTGGGCGGCTTCCGCAGCTTGCCATCCTTTGCGAAACGAGCGGCAGAAGCCCCCGCTCGTTTTCCCCACACCTGCGTCATCGTCAGGGCATTTCCTGCCAGGCGATTAGCCCCATGGATACCGGCTGTCCCTTCACCGGCGGCAAAAAGACCCGGGACATTTGTCGCGCAGTCCTCATCGATCCTAATACCACCATTCCAAAAGTGGCATGCAGGTGCAACCTCCCATGCCTCTTCTCCTATGTCGGGGAAGAAGCTCCGCAGGTGAAATCCAGCGGCGCGCCAGCTACGAAGGTTCCTCGGGAACCATTCTGCTGAGAAATTCACCAGGTTGCGCGGTAGGTGTTTGAAGGATAAATATGTCCCTCCAGCCTTAGAGCACCTCCCCGCTCGAATTTCCATCGCAGCGGCTACTGAGTTAATATCTCGGGTGGTCCTCTCCATACGCTCGGGATCCCACCGCGCCATATAACGCTCTCCTTGCCGGTTGAGAGCATGCACCTCCATTAATGCGCTCACGTCATATGAGAAAATTACCCCTCTGAGGGATGGAGGGGTCAGGAAACAATATGGTAAGAACATGGGAAATTCCATGTCCTGCAAGGCAGCCCCACACCGAAGAGCCATGGCCAGTCCGTCACCAGTAAGCTCCTCGGGGGCGGTGGTGAGTGGAAAGACACGCATAGCGCCACCAGTTGCCATCACAAGTGAGCGGCATCTCAGCAGCAACATCTTACCTGTAGGAAGATGGAGCCCAACAGCCCCCATCACACCATCGCTGTCATGTAATAATTCCAGCACCATTGTATTTTCCAGAACAGAGATGCCGCTTTTTACCATCCGCCTGGCTAATAGCCTCGCCAACTTTAATCCTGGGATCCATAAACCGCGGGGATAGGTATGGCCTGGAGCGTGGATGAAACCTTCCAACTGAGCTCCCCAATCCACGAGTTCCTTCACCCGCGCGGGAGCTTCTTCGGTATGAATGGCCACCAACCGTTGGTCCCCTAGATAATCCCCCTCCACAATCATGTCCTTGGCGAACTGTTCAGGGCAGTCATCCGGAGATCCATCAACCCCAAATAAATTGCGCGCGCTGCGGCTGTCAACATCAATCTCACCATCAGCCGTCAACGTAGCACCGCTTCGGGCCATGAACCCCTTGGTAACTGCAAGGACATCAACACCCTGCTCAGCTGCTTCGAGGGCTGCCCTCGCGCCAGTTCCCTCCGTCCCGATGACCAGCACATCACAGCAAAGTTCTTCTTCGATAAGCAAACTCATCATTTGTCTTTTGAATCCATTTCTATCATTGACGCTACTGAAAAAAGCAATTGCCAGTAGGAAAAAGGGAGTATATGTGGGATGTGGACGAAGCCCACACCCCACATATGCTGTTCACTTTCCAGCACGTTGGCTTTATTCAGTGCAGTCATCATTACCCACCTGTAATCAGGCAAGATACCGGTTAGCAATCAGCAAGAAAATCTTGACCGCTTGCACCAGGCGTTCAACCTCGACATTTTCGTTTGGTTGGTGCGTCATGCCAGTGTCGGCAGGACCGATGTTGACCATGGGGATTTGGAGACGATTCGCCAAAATCGCGCCGTCGGTGTAGTAAGCCACCCCCTTGGGGGAGCGTGGCTTACCAGTGACTTCCTGGACAACCGCCAGCGCTAGTTTAACGATCTCCGTCTCAGGGTCACTCTCCACCGGCTCCTTCCAATCAATCAACTCAACCGATATCCCTTCCCCAGCTAAATCCCGCACTTTCCGGATGGCATCCCGATAATCTTGCCCAGGGACAAGGCGAATATCTATTTCTGCTTCACAAGCGTCGGGGATAACGTTAATAGTAACCCCACCCCTGATCGTACCAACCGTGAAGGTTGCCCGTCCAAGCAGAGCGTGTTCAGAAGAGCTGATGTCCAATTCCGCTTCGAGTCGACACAAAAAGCGGGTCATCTCAAAGATGGCATTCTGTCCCAGGTGCGGCATGGATGTATGACCCGTCTTTCCCTCCGCCCGACACCTGAGCCAAAGGGCTCCCTTCTCCGCAACAAACACCTCCAAGGTGCTGGGTTCGCTTATCAACACTGCTCCGACGTCCTCCAGGTGCCCTTCCTCCACCAACCGCTTTGCGCCCTCTAGGCCATGTGTTTCATCATAGGTGAAGGCTGCAATAAGATCTCCCTTTGGCGAGAAACCTCTTCGGGCCAGGATTACCATTGCCTCCGTCATGGCCGCTAAGCCGCCTTTCATGTCAGCCGCCCCTCGACCGTAGATCTTTCCCTCATGCAGGGTTGCTGAGAAGGGCGGAAACATCCAGGGCACCTCACCCGCGGGCACCGTGTCCATATGAGCACTAAAGATCAAGCCCGGTCGCTCCCCTGTCCCTCGTATGCGGGTAATTAAATTGGCTCTTTTCTCCCCATAATCCAGCAACTGTGGTTCAAGCCCGGCGCCCGTAAAATAGTCAGCTAGAAACTTGGCCAGTTCAAGCTCATTTCCTGGAGGGTTGGTGCTCTCCGTTTGAATGACCTTCTGTAAAAGTTTGACGACCGATTCCTCCCGCACTGAATCCAATAACCCTTTTTCATCAAGCACATACCTCTTCGCGTTCGTCATCTCCAGATCCCTTTAGATACAGCCATGTTCCTACTGTCGCATCAAATGCTCGTTTTTGTTCTTAGATAGTGAAGAATAAATTCCAACGCAGCCCGATTGCTGGTTACCACCGGGATACCGAGCTCCCTTTCTATTCCCTCCGCCGCATCAAAGGCGCGGAAAGTCGTACAAGAAACAAACACGGCATCAGGATGTAGGTGGTTGCGTTTTACTGCAGCAGCCACATAATCCCGGATTTCTTCAGGAGATACCGCCGCAATAGCGAGATCGTTATCCAGACCCAAGCCTTCCGATCCAATCACATGCAACCCGGCTTCTCCAAAAGTATTTGCCAGTCGCTCGGTTAGTTCAGCAACATAGGGTGTGAAAAGGAACAATCGCTTTACCTGAAGCTTCTTGATCTCACTTATGGAAGCCTGGGTCAATGTAATTGCGTCGCATCCAGCAATTTCCTGCACATGATTTGCTATGGCTGCATCACCCTCCATACCGTGCAAAGCTGCAGCTGAGGTGCAACCAAAGATGATCAACTCAGGATTGATGGAAGCTAGCCTACGCGCTGCTGGCGCCAGTTCCTCAAGCAGCATCTTCTCTTCCCCAGCCACGGTTGTGTCCTCTAGGTACATCCTGGCTACATGAAGAGAGGCCTGGGGAGGAAGCCGTCGCCACAAGTCCGGTTCCATGACCGTATCGCTGGATGGCACCAGCAACCCAATCCTATTCCAATGTCTCATAGCTTATCGTCCTTAATGCCCACCTCTAGTAAACTGGTCAGGGAAGAAGGGGCAAACCTTTTCCTCACTCTGTGCTAGTTACAAAACCGAGTTTGGAGCTTATCTCTGCCGCGCCTTCGATAACGAGGCTTGTCCAATACTGAATATCATTTGCCTGGACACGAATGACCGGCACAACGACCGATAGGGCAGCCATAGGTCTGCCAGCGGAGTTTCTGATACAGCCGGCAACCGCCCAAACACCTTTCTCTGATTCTTCCTCGTCGTAGGCGCAGCCCCTCCGTCTCGCCTCGAGGATAGCCTGCTTTAGCTCAACTTTCGTGCTGATGGTATTGGCCATTAACCAAGGCAATTTGTCGTTGGGGTAGGTGCGTTCGAATTCCTCACCGGGTAGGTAGGCGAGCATAATCTTCCCCGACCCAGTCGCATGGGCAGGAAGACTCGTGCCTATAGCATTTACTGCCTGCACAATGGAGATGGCCGGTCGATTGCTGATAAAAACGATCTTATCTCCTTGAAGAACGGACATAGTGACCGCTTCTTTACACGCAGCCCCTATCCGATCCATAACCGGCGCAGCATGAGCTAATAATTCAACATAGGTACTATGAACTGCAGCTAATTGAGCAAACTTTGGTCCCATTCGATAGCAGAGAGATACGGGATCGCGAACCAGGTATCCTCGCGTCTTGAGTGTGAGGACGAGCCCGTGCATACTGCTTATAGGGATGTTTAATTGTTTTACCATTTCCGAAAGCGATAGATCACCCGGATGAGCAGCGAAAAGCTCAAGAATATCCAGTGTGCGCGCTGATGATTTCACCAATTGAGTCATCAAACACATACCTTATGAGCTATCGCCATCGTTACATGAAGCGCCAAAGAATGGTGAAAGGTTTAGCAAAACTTTCATATATCCGAAATATATTTCATATACCTGAATAATATATCATCTTCGCTTGCACGTCAAATCGGATCTCTCACTGACTGCCTTATGTAAAGATGGATACCATCTCACACAGAAAGATGTAAAATTTATCAAACGTAAACCGACGCACAATGGGAGCTAATTGGTGTTTATCAATGGAACCATCACTTTTGCTGGGATTTTGATACACTCAGGGTAATTATCACCAATGTACAGGCTGAAAATAACATCGTATGTCTTCAATCAGGGAGCGATTCATGAAGGCTGACGTTCTGATCCACTCTGCATCTCAGATCTTGACCCTGACCGGCGACCCACAGCGCGGCTCGGATCTGGGTAAATTAGGGCTCATCGAAGATGGCGCCGTGGCTATTGGCGATGAGAAGATCCTCGCCGTTGGATCAAGCGCCGAGTTGAGATCGGCCTACCAGGCAGAGATGGAGATTGACGCTACCAACCGCGTGGTCCTGCCCGGCTTGGTTGACCCCCATACACACCTCATCTGGGCTGGCGATCGTGCGGCCGAATTCGAGATGCGAGTTGCAGGAGCCACATACACTGAGATCATGGACGCCGGCGGCGGAATTATCTCCACTGTGCACCAAACTCGCGCGGCGAGTGTCGATGCCCTGATCACCCAGGTTCAACCCCGCTTACGGCGCATGTTGGCACATGGCACAACGACCGCGGAGGTTAAGACCGGCTACGGTCTTGATACACAAACCGAATTACGTATGTTGGAAACGATCCTGCACCTGGATAAGCAAGGACCCATGGAGTTGGCGCCGACGTTCCTCGGTGCCCATGCAATACCAATTGAGTATTCTGATCGCCCAGATGAATATACCAACCTGGTATGCGACGAGATGTTACCGGCAGTGAAGGAATGGTGGCAGCAGAACGCCGCTGGATGTCAGTTGCCGTTCGTCGATGTTTTCTGCGAGGCCGGCGCTTTTAATCTAGATCAGAGCCGTCGCATTCTGGAGCGGGCGCGAACCACAGGCTTCCCGCTTAAGATTCACGCCGATGAGTTTAACAGTCTGGGTGGCACTGGCCTTGCGGTCGAATTAGGCGCAACCTCAGCCGATCACCTGGTTTATACTACCGCGGAGGATATCCTTGCCCTTGGAGCCTCCGATACGGTGGCTGTTTCTCTGCCCTGTACACCTTTTGGGTTGGCAGAGGAGGCTTACACACCGGCAAAAGACTTCCTCCAGGCAGGTGGGATTCTTGCTCTGGCTACTGACCTGAATCCGGGCACCGCCTGGTGTGAGAGTATGCAATTCGCCATCGCCCTTGCCTGCCGCTATATGCACTTGACCCCCGCGCAGGCGATCGTCGCGGCGACGATCAACGCCGCGGCGGCGATCGGTCGGGCTGACCGAGTGGGAAGCATACAACCGGGAAAGCAGGCCGACCTTATCATCCTGGAAGCACCTGATTACCGGCACCTAGGTTATCGTTTTGGCACCAATCTCGTTACCCGGACGATAAAAAAGGGTAAGATTGTGTATACCCAAGAAGAAGAGGAGGTCCTATGACACTTCCGGATGGTTTTAATCTAATACATGTTGCTCTGATTTTGGTGGGTTTGGGGATAGCCTGGATTGTTTTAAAGTTCTTGCTCCGGTTGACAACCCGCTTTTTCACTTGCGGATGTATCGCCCTCCTGGCGCTTGCAGCGATAGTGTGGTTCATCATCCGTTAAGTGTATTCGAGACCCTTCACCAATTCCTCCATTGCTTATGCCAGATAGCGCGGCAACAAACTGGCAGCAATCCTAAATTCATTCACCCTTTCTCATCGCAGGTATAGCATCTCCTAAATATCTACCGATAAATAATTCTCAAACCGGGCATCACTAGGCGGAATAAAATCAGCCCCTCTGAATAGAGGGGCTGATCACACTCGCCTACTTAGCCAGTTATTAGTATTGGGGCATTGGCGGTGCAGGGGGTCCTTCAGGCTCGGGCACGTCAGTGATCAGTGCCTCGGTGGTCAGTATCATAGCCGCGATGGATGCGGCATTCTGCAGGGCACCCTTGGTGACCTTGGCCGGATCGACTATCCCCGCCTCCACCATATCAACATACTCCTCTTTGAGCACGTCGAAGCCGATGTTAGTGTTCTTCTCCTCGACATGCTTGCGGCGGACCGTCTCAATTATTACTGCGCCGTCCTTACCAGCGTTCTCAACGATTCCCCGCATTGGCATCTCGAGAGCCTTGCGCACGATGTTGACGCCAATATTCGCATCCTCATCGTCCATCTTGAGCTTCTTCATCGATTTCAGGGCATTAATCAGCGCCACGCCACCCCCAGGGACAATGCCCTCCTCGACAGCCGCTCGTGTGGCTGAGAGGGCATCCTCGACGCGGTGCTTCTTCTCCTTGAGCTCGGTCTCAGTAGCTGCGCCGACTCCGATCACGGCCACGCCGCCGGCGAGCTTCGCCAGCCGCTCTTGGAGCTTTTCCGTGTCGTAATCGCTGGTCGATCGATCGATCTCAACCTTGATCTCCTCGATTCGACCCTTGATACGCTCGGTTTTACCCGAACCCTCGATAATGGTGGTGTCTTCTTTATTGACCACCACTTTGCCAGCCTTACCTAGGTCGTTGATGGTGACCGACTCTAGTTTGCGACCCAATTCCTCGGTGATGACCGTGCCACCGGTTAAGATGGCGACGTCCTGCAGCATAGCCTTACGGCGGTCGCCGAAACCAGGAGCCTTAACCGCCACCACATTGAGCATGCCGCGCAGCTTGTTGAGGACCAGAGTCGCCAGCGCTTCGCCGTCAATATCCTCAGCGATCACGACGAGCTCGCGCTTGCCGACCTGAACCAATTTTTCCAGAATGGGGACGATGTCGGTCGCGGCTGAAATCTTCTTATCATGGATCAGGACGTACGGTTCCTCGATCACCGCTTCCATTTGCTCTGGATCGGTGACGAAGTATGGTGAGATATAGCCACGGTCAAATTGCATGCCTTCGACGTATTCCGTCTCGAATTCCAATCCCTTGGACTCCTCGACTGTGATCACCCCGTCTTTGCCGACCTTGTCCATCACCTCAGCGATCAAATCGCCGATTTCGCGGTCCTGGGCGGAGATGGCGGCGACCGAGGCGATCTCATCCTTGGTAGTGACCTCAATTGACTGCTTGTCGATGGCCTCAGAAACAGCTTTAGCAGCCGCCTCGATGCCGCGCTTGATCAGCATTGGATTGGAGCCTGCAGCCAAGCTTTTTATACCGTTGGTCACGATAGCATGGGCTAACACGGTTGAGGTGGTTGTGCCGTCTCCGGCGATGTCATTGGTCTTAGTGGCAGCCTCCTTAAGCAGCTGAGCTCCCATGTTCTCGTATGGGTCTTCTAGTTCGATCTCTTTCGCCACCGTCACGCCATCATGGGTAATAGTGGGGGAACCAAACTTGCGGTCGAGAGCCACATTGCGGCCTTTCGGGCCGAGAGTAGTAGCCACTGCAGTGGCCAGTATATCGACGCCAGCTTTTAGGCGCCTACGGGCATCCTCTGAGAATGCGATTTGCTTTGCAGTCATTGATCACTTACTCCTAATAAGTTTTTTTTAATTCTCTCAGGTTTCAATGGTCTAAATACTGGCGACATCAGTCCTCAATGATTGCCAAGATGTCGCTCTCCCGTAGGATGAGCAACTTGTCGTCATCGATTTTGATCTCAGTCCCCCCATACTTGGCGAATAGGACCGTGTCCCCGACAGATACATCCATGGCAACCCGCTCGCCTTCATCGTTACGGGCGCCCGGTCCCACAGCCAAAACTTCACCCTTCTGTGGCTTTTCCTTCGCTGTTTCGGGCAGCACGATGCCGCTCGGCGTCACTTCCTCCCCTTCCAGAGGTTTGACAACTAGTCGATCGGCTAACGGTTTGAGATTTAGTGACATGCGGACCCTCCTGATGCGTAAGAATGATAAGCTTCGGACATGCATTACAATTTAGCACTCTCCACTTGCGAGTGCTAAATTGCTTCGCAAGTTTACCTAAAAGCAAGGAGCATGTCAAGAGGTTTCGTCGGGAATCGGGGTGGGGGTTATAAGAATATCAGGGGTTGGTCCTGGACTAGAGCAAATCGTCCTCCCCTCGATCACGATTGCCGACACGATAGGATCATCGCCATATTGAACCATCAACTCATCAAAGACATCCTCAGCCTCCGAGCAAACGTTAGGGTAGTCCTCATGACCGTTATAAGCCGCTAACACGGAGCCATAGGTGTAGTAATATTCCAGGCTGTTAGGACCCAGCTCAAGCCCTCGTACTCCCTGGTTTAATATCTGCCCCTCTTCACACTCTAAATCATCGAACCGATAGACGAACCTGCATAAGTGTTCTCGGCTCTCCTCGACGGTGCAATCTCTAACGGCACATTTTAAAATCGCCATCGCGCTCTCCCAATTACGGGCTTGGAAGTAAACAATGCCCAACCGACCATAGATGTCGGGGTTCATTGGATCGATGGCCAAGGCACGTTCGATGTTGATAGCCGCGATGAAAAATTCACCCTGCTGCTGGTAGGTCTTACCAATTGCTAAGTAGGGTGTGGGATCCATAATCC
This sequence comes from Anaerolineae bacterium, assembly GCA_030598885.1. Classification (GTDB taxonomy): domain Bacteria; phylum Chloroflexota; class Anaerolineae; order Anaerolineales; family E44-bin32; genus DUEZ01. Next base: position 14,475 of record JAUVOZ010000007.1, read on the forward strand.
CAAGTTGGTGGTTGATTTGTGCCGCCTTTTCAAAATATTCGAGAGCTTTTCCAATATCTCGTAGCCGTCGGTAATTAGCACCAATACTCAGAGAGAGAAATGTGAGATTGGGGCACAACCGCTCTGCTTTCCGGTACTCTTCGATCGCCCGCAAGTAGTAACCATGATGCTCAAGAACGGTGCCGTAAACACGGTGGATGTCCATGCTGTATTCATACTGATCTCCAGCTTGATCCACTACCTCAGCTGCACGTTGTGCCAAGTCGAGAGCTTGGGCAAACTTCTGCATATCGACCAGGACTTCCGCGTAAAAGGCCAGTGCGAGGTTATTATTCGGGTCCAATCGCTGAGCCTGTGTGGCGGAGGCTTCAGCTTCCGCTAGAAACTCCTCCCGCTTATTCGGGTCTCGGATCAAGGTCTGGGAATTCCTGGCAACCGTCCGTCCGTTGACTCGCCACGCGTCTTGGTCGATATCCTCTACCACCCCGGAGAAGATATACATCGTCTCCTCTTCCGTCATTCTCTCACCTAGCTCATTGCTGTCAACCAACTCGATTATCCGCGCGGTTAACCCACCATCCTCATCGATGACCGCCTGTATCATGACAACATCCCCAACCCCGATCGAGTCTTTTAATTCAGCCGTGGCGGACCAATCGTAGACCAAGGCACGAATAGCAAAGGCGGTGACGTTTTCAGGATCAACCTCGATCGCGCGATCGATTGACTCCCTGGCCTCAGCTAGGCGAGTTGTTCGAGCGACGAGCGTCGTGAGTAAATCGCTGGAGTAGGTCTGGATACGCGCTAATTTGTACCACAAGTCAACATTATCTGGTTCGATGGAAGCGGCAATCTTATATGCCCCAATGGCCTTTTCCAGATCCCCAGCGGAGAAATGAATTTCACCCTCCTCGGCATAAGATCGAGCGCTCCGAGTTGGTCCGGGATCAGGTAGGAAAAGAGGCTGAACCTGGCCAGACTTCTCCAACTGGAGAAGCAGCGCACCGCCAGCAATAAGGATGATATAGATCAATATACGCCAAGGATTGGAATGCTTCCCATTCCGACCCAGACGCAGTCGTTCACCGGTCAGCCTCATCGCACACCCATTTTTACGCTATCATGGAGAAAGGTTAGCTGTGTCCTCAGGTGTAGGTGTAGGCTCGAGTTGGCCACACAGAATCAACCCCTCTTGAGCGTTGAAGACAGCGATCTCGTCCTCTGGTACGCCACGCAACAACGCATCAAAGATCGGTACCGCTTCCTCACACCGACCTTGCTTGGCTAAAGCTAACCCGTATGTGTAGTAGAATTCGACCACGCGACCGTCGGCAGGGTTCAAAGGAAGTCCCTCAACCCACACACCATCTTCCGCCGGTCCTCCCCGGATTGCAAGCTCTAATTGGATAATCGCCTCGTCAAAGACATTGTTATGGTAGAACATACGACCCAGGTTGCCACGTAGATGGGGATTGGTGGGGTCCAAATCCACTGCGTCTCTCGCAAATTGGCTTGCCTTACCATACTCTCCAGTTCCAGCATAGAGCTGGGTAATGAGGGTGAGAGGCTCGGTGCTTGTCGGGGCGAGGGCGACCGCATTTAGATAACTGGCTCGTGCGCTGTCTACGTCACCAAGGGCTCGCAGCATGTTCCCAATATCGATATGCAATCTCGGGAGATTGGGGTTGATATACATAGCTGCCTGATAGGCTTCGAGAGCCTGCTGACGGTTGCCGGTCAGCTCCCATACATAGCCTAACGCCCGATGAGCTTCCAGCAAGTTCGGATCCAACTGAACCGCAAGTTGAGCCTCACTGAGCGCCTCCTCAAACCTGGTGATGTCGTTATCGATTAATATTTCGGCATAATATGCACGAACCAGAGCGGAGTCGGGGTTTAGCTTCATTGCCTTTTCGACTTCGTCCAGAGCATCGCCAAGAAGCTCATATTTGATTGTGTGATCCTGCACCACACTCGCCCGAAAATCAAGCGCCCAACCGAGCACCGCGTGTGCCAAAGATGAGTTAGGGTCAATTACCAATGCGTCGCGCGCCGCGATCTCAGCCTGCTCGTACCTCCCAGTGAACACCCGCACACGGGCCAACTCAATATGGTAAGCCGTTTCCCTTGGATTAACCGAAATCGCCTTTAGATAAGATGCTTCCGCCTGGTCTAACTTACCAGCCTGGAATAGGCTCTCAGCCTCGAGCACGAATGAAGCTGGACTGCGTGTTGGCGTAGGAGTGGGGATGAAAAGCGGCGGCACTGCAGGAATATAAAACTGCCATAGATATACAGCCAGGGCAATAAGAATCAGAAGCAGAAGTACGCGCCAGGGATTAGAGCGCCTTCGTTTCTTACGCAAATGCCACTTGCTACCGCTAAGATACATCGTATTTAATGAATCGAATCTCAAAGGGGAGAGCAATGCATCTTACCACCCCATCCCAAACACCGTCAAGAACACCAATTAGGGTATAATCCCCCCCATGCTTTCAGGTCAACCATCATCTGGCACACCCGATGATACGCAATCTAATACGGCCACCTCCCAACCCGTCAACACCATCCAAGACGCGGAACCGACTACTCGGGGACTATTACGGCGGCGATGGTTGTGGTTCGTCCTTATATACTTGGCAGTTATCCTGATGATAGGCTTCTTGGCTTTCTCCCAAGGTCGTCGAGCCAATCTGTTACAAAGTCAAGATCAAGTCGTTCAATTCCTCCAAGAACAGTTTGAATTGGGACTCCGCGATCTTGATGCAAAACAATATGAGTTGGCCAGACAGCGGTTCGAAGCCATTGTGCGCTATGATCCAAGCTTCCCCGACGCCGAAGAAATGCTCATCGAAATCTACCTAGCGGTAAACGTCCCGACTGTTACCCCCACCCCAAGACCAACGATGACCCCTGACCCAGCGCCACCAGAGGAACTCTTCGACCAAGCCCGCACAGCCATCGCCAATAGCGACTGGACCACCGTAATCAACAAGCTTCTGACCCTGCGAGCCAAGGATCCCTACTATCGCTCGGTCGAAGCGGACGGAATGATGTACATCGCCCTTCGTAACCGAGGAATGGAGCTTATCGCCATGGGCTGGATGGAGGAAGGGCTTTATGATCTCAGCCTTGCCGAGCGATTTGGACCACTAGATCGGGAGGCCGGGTTCCGCCGTACGCTAGCGGAGCAATACCTGTGGGCCAACAGCTTCTTCGGATTGAACTGGGCTCAAGCGGCTGAGTTGTTCAATCCTCTTTGCCAGCAGGGTGCCACACTGGACTCCTGTCCCAAATACGCTGAAGCAGCCTGGAAGTACGGCGACCAACTATGGGCAGCCGATGATCCCTGTGGGGCGAAAGACCAATATGGTGGATCCTTGTCCGCTTGGGAGAACAGCACCCTGGTGCCTACTGCTACCGAGGCAGCCGTAGCTTGCGAGACAGCCACTGCCCCTCCACCGCCTCCACCCAAACCCACCGATACCCCAACGCTGGAGGGAATCCCTACCGAAGATCTAACCCCGGAGGCAACACCCACCGAAACACCAACGCCCACACCAACAAGCTGACCCTCAGAAGATATCACCACGACCACTCAACCAAACCCGGATAATTTCCCGCCTGGGCATACAACTTGCACCCCCTAATTCGATCTCGGACTCGATCTGTGAGGTGTGCAGTGTTCCTCTTAAAACTAACTTTATGGCTTGGCGTTTCGGCGCTTTACCTTGGTTTCAGTGGCGTTATGGGCGTTTTACTTAGGCGCACTTGGCCTATCCACCGCCAAACCCTCTACCGGGATTTGGCAGCTGCGCATGGTTTGCTGTTGTTCTTTCCGACGTCAATCCTGGTCCTTAGCTACCCAGAATGGTCGCTCTTGGGTCGGCTTATTCTGACCGGAACGGGGTTGACCGTAGCCGCTTTGAGCGCCCTCCAACCTGTCTGGATCCCTAAGGTTGTTTGGCAACGCGCCTTCGGACACCGCTATTTCGCCGCCACGATGGCCCTGTCAGCCCTTTGGGGATTCACTTTATCTCTAACCAACCAGGCGCTGGTTCCTACCCTTGTCGCCGCTGCCGCGAGCCTGGTAGGTGCTGCCTCCTGGTACACAACTCCTCGCTCTACATCATGAACCTCGGTGTTTAAGGTACAATGAACCATCCGGCCGCTTAGCTGGATACATATCGACCCGGGGACTCCCGTGTTCGAAATTATTTTTCTGGGCACATCTGCTTCAGCTCCTTCCGTCCACCGAGGCCTTACCGCGCAGGTAGTCAGCTATCGCAATCACCGCTTCCTAATCGATTGTGGTGAAGGCACTCAACGGCAAATCCTGCGTTCAGGCATCGGTTTCCGCCGCTTAAACCGAATCCTCATCACCCACGGTCATCTGGACCATATCCTTGGTTTGGCCGGATTACTATCAACGTTCTCCCGGTGGGAAGCGATCGACCAATTAGAGATTTGGGCCGGCGATTGGGCGATGGAGCGCATTCGGGACTTGATTTTTGGAGTTGTCCTACGCGGTGCGCGCCCCCCGATGAAGATTCATTTGAAGCCCATCAAGTCCGGGTTACTTATCGAGGACGACGGTCTTCGGCTCTCAACCTTCCCCGTCATACATCGTGGTCCGGGTTGTGTTGGTTTTATCTTTGAAGAGCTTCCCCACCGCCCGTTTCTCCCCGAGCGCGCCGAAGAGCTAGAGATTCCCGTTGGACCTATCAGGCGCGAATTGGTGAGTGGCCATCAGGTGACCCTGCCAGACGGTCGCATCATAGTACCAGATGACGTCCTGGGTCCACCCCGCCGTGGCACTCGCCTGGTTCACGTCGGGGATTGTGGTTCCACCGAAAACCTGGTCGAGATATGTCGCCAAGCCGATGGGTTGATCATCGAAGCGACTTACCTCGAACCTGAGGCCGACCTAGCACGTGAGTTCGGTCACCTGACAGCCCGCCAAGCTGCTGAACTCGCCCTCCAAGCCGGAGTGGGACACCTCTACCTGACCCATCTCTCCCGCCGCTATCGGGAAAGGGAGGTGCGCGAAGAAGCCAGCGCCGTCTTCCCCAATGTCACTGTAGCCAGAGACTTTGACCAGTTTAAGATTCAACGTAGTGAGTAAAGCAGAGAGATAAGCACTAAAATACGTGTGCCTCCCGTGCGTAGAAAACCCTTATATCTAAGCGTCAACAAGCTTCCCATTGACCGCTAGTTCCTCCAGAGATAAAATTAAACATAAGAAAAATAATACCGAGGATATGCATGCCAATCTATGAGTATGTTTGCCTGGAATGCAATATCAAATTCGATGCTCTTCGCTCTATGAGCGATGCTGACGCCCCTATCCACTGTGAGAATTGCGATAGCGACCACACCTCTCGCGCGATCTCGCTCTTCGCCGCTCACAGCGAAGGTCGTGTCGTAGCTGGAGCAGGGAGTGCCTGTTCAGCTTGCACAAGTAGCAATTGCTCATCATGTGAGATTTAGGAGCAGTATCTCAAACGGGTCTTTACCGAATCAACCAAACTGGCGCCGGGACCCCGGCGCTTTTTCTGCGCCGCGTTGAAAAACCAAAGGTGAGAACGAGAATTGATTAATCGCTTGGTAGCCGAATGACTGGCTCTAGGACACGCAGGAGATGTCGTGCCACAGCCGCCCTTTGATGTTCCTCAGCCACCCCTTTGTACTCCACCAAATACTTTATCCAACCGTCGCATTGAATGCCCTCAACCACTTCAATGCATCGGTCAAAATGCTTAATAACCAAATCAAAATAATTGACATCGACCCAATCAGAATCGTTATTTGTTTCAAGCTCGTCAACCAATGGCCATTCAACCGCTCGCCATGTTTCTGGCGGAGCCAGCTGGGTCAGAAAGAAGGTTAGATGCCGATTATTAATATCAGACCGCCAATCCAAGACATCATCATGTATCTGACCGGCAATAAACGAATATCTGAATGAAGTCTCTACTGGTTTCACTACGAAGGGTTGGTCTGAAGCCTCGGACAATGCTGCGATTGTAGTCGTCATCGGGGAAACTTTTCCTCCCGCAAATGCAAGAAAGTTCTCCAGAGTAAATTGCTCGGGTTCGGATTGCGCAGCAATTTCTGCCCCAAGAGCAGATAAATATTCTTTCGTCAGGCGATCAAAATTAATCCAGAAGGTTGAAGTTGGAGGGAATATTGTACGGAAGCCGGCAACACCACGATCATAGAGAGCATGGTGAAATAATGCCATTGCCTCAGGCCATGTGGCTTGTCCATCGACTAGATGGTCCATAATGACCGATGCCAAAGCAATAAATGCACCTGCCTCAGAAATACAAAGGAAGGTTTCATCACTCAACCCGCTAAATGTATCCCAGAACAGCCAAGGCGTGCAGGTAATTAGAGGGTTAATTTTTGATGGACCCTGGAAGGGCTCGTCGGTAGGCTGACCTACAATCGTGCTTTCCATCAAGGCCATTTCTCTCAACGGAGATGGTAGATCATTCGCAAATTGAAAATATCTAGCATCGAGAGATTCCAGCAGCCTCGCCGCTCGGCCTCCTTGGGTCAATTCAAGCTTCATAGATGTCCTCCAATAACCCTAGTAAGCACGAGACATCACAACCCCTGCCGGCCACATTAAAAAAAGAAATGTTTCTAGACATGGGGCACGGCAAACCTTAACCCTGCTACGGCTAGCACATCGGTAAGCAGCGCGATTAAATTAGTAGAGCAGACCCGTCTTATCTGTCTGGGAGCAAGGTGTAATCTGCGTAATATTGGGTCCCTAATCTACCCACAACCTCAGAGCCAAAATCTGATCGCGGTCTTTATTTGCGGAGAAAGCAGTTGAAGATCCTCTTCGAGGTTCTTTTTATCTTCCTCGGTGAAACCTCGTTCCGCAAGAATCTCCCATTTGACCTCTCGACTCCCCTCTTGCAATGTCTTCCGGAGTTTCTCATCTACTAGCGCATCATCAATCAACTGTGCGACTTTACCCCATCGTGATCTATCATTCATCGGAATAAGCCTCCTTACGATGATATAGGATAATGAACCATCGGAAACCTAAACTCACGGATTAGTGATTGGGTCGATATCCATCCCTGGATTTTTAATTGCCAGCGCGATCCCTAAGGTAAGTAAGATGGAAAACATAAAGCGTTCCGGTATCGTGCCAGGAGCTTCATCAAAGTAATACAGATAGCCGATGGCATATGGGATCGTCGCAATAACAGCCGCGGCTGCTCCCCATGCCGCGCGTCTCAGTTGCTGCCGAGTAGATGCTGAAGTCCCGAGTTGCGGGAAGACAATCGACAATGCAGCCGCGAAAAGTAAACTATACATGACGTAAATAAATACGTAGACTGCAGGTTCAGACAGAGGTGTCACGCTGCCCATTATCGTAAACGCGATGAGAAATCCAGCGTGAGCTAAACCCGCCAGACCTCCAAGTAAGTGGCGCCATATTCTCCTCGCTCGACCCCTCAAGAAAACGTCGGTCATACCAATTGCGAAACTGGAGGCCAAACCCTGAACCCCACCGATTAGCATCATGCCGAGGGCTCCACTGAGCATCCATGTAGGCAGAGATAGAACTTGAAGCGTGTTGTGATAACTATCTGGAAGTGAGAGTGCTATATAAAATGGTGCCGCGCTGCCATGCAAAGCGGATACGATGACAGCTCCAAGGCATGCTCGTCCAATTTGCCGTAAAAATAATTGCCGCCCATCTTCCCAACGCCTCTCGGTAAGCGCGGCTAGGACAGGGAGTTTGGGGTACGGACCAACATCATCCGGGAGACCCACCTCATCAGCAACAGCTACGAAAGCCGCTATTGCCGCAGAATTATCACTTAGGTCCATCTGCTCCAGTAGACATCCTGTCACGGCTTCCTGTTTTCCCCTTCGGGCAAGTGTCACCGCTGCTTCTGCCCGGACCTCGGCAGAATCGTCATTCTTGACAACACTAAGCAATACATTATCCGCTTCTTCGTTATCCAAGCCCTTAAGCGCTTGAACGATACTCATCCTCACCTGAGGCTTCGGATAAGTGTCTAATACCTCATCCAGCACTGTCACCGTGACCTTCGGTGATCCAGTACACTTGAGCCATGGTTCAATATCGACCTCGTGATGCAGTGCGCTACGGAGAAGCAAGGAAGCATCTTCAGGGTCGTACGGCTCATCCATCCCGGCAGCATAAACCATCGCCAGGCTAGCCAGATCCAGGACCTCCACACTTTGACTCCGCCAGTGCTTAAGCAGCATCCTAACCGCGTCTGCTGCGGCGTCAGCCCTCTCTCTTTCTGGGTAAACTCGTTCAACCACCAGGGGTTCTCCCCCTTTGGAGAGCCATTCATATGTCGACCGCGTTTGCTCCGAGGGCTCAACACCCAGTTCGCTGCTTAGCGCGTGGCAACATCGCTGGTAGACCACAGCCACGCCCGAGGAATCCCCAAGACCACTATGTGCAATCATCAATGCTCGATAGGCGGGTTCATGCACATATCCCAGCGCGATCCACCTCTCCCCCCATTCAAGGATCTCCAGCCAAGATCGCTTTTCAATCAATAGGTCTAACAATCTCTGGATCGTTTGCTCAAAAGCAGATCGTAGCCGTTCTCGCTCAAGAACAACCCAACTCTCATAGAAACCTGGTAGGAGTTCACCCCCATAGACGGAGACTTCGCGGATCAGATCATCAACCGATTCCGCTTCAATCTTCTCTTTTCCTAAAAAGGAGATGTCGAGTTGGCAATCTTTGCTGGGCATGAAAGAGATGGAAACTTTGTCAGCGAGAATATACTTTTCTCCGATCGACTTACGTATTCGCCACAGTGCGTGGCGCAGGTTGCTACGGGCGTTGGATTCCTCCGATTCCGGCCATAACAAACCTGCCAGTTTCTCTCTTCGATGACGGGTTTCTGCGTTTAGCACAAGGTAGGCCAGCAGCGATTGCGCTGGGCGCGAGGGAATCTCGATCAGTTTACCTTCTAGACGAACATCGAATTCCCCAAGCAAGCGGATTTCCAACATTCTTTCATACACCTCAGTGCGGGTTGTTTTATTCGATGTTTAACATAGCCTCGATACAAGCTGAATGGCTAATAAAAGTATAGCATCAGTACGGTCACATCATACTATCCATTTCAACCACACATACTGCATCTGAAAACAAGGAACAACCAAGCCCAAATTAAAGATACCAACATATATCGTTCCATTTCTTGCAGTTGGGTTTTCTCAGTGCAGTCATCAATTCATTTCAGAAAACACGATGAATAAACGATCCCTCCCACACTGACTGGACGCTGCCTTGTTAGGCTGTGTTCAAGCAGAAAAGCCACCAGGACCTGTAAGAGAGAACAAAGCAACCGACCAAAGGCCAGGAGAGGATAAGATGAACATCACCATCAACACTACACAATGGGGTGATGCAAACCAACCGATAATCCGAAATACAGCAGAGCGACAGCCTATGTCGATCATCAGGAACATGGTTATGACAGTCACCATCGTGTCACTGGCTGGTCTTATGGTCATCCAAATCCTGAGACCCTCCCCCGATGACGTTCAGGCAGTCGTAAATGACCCAGCCGAAAGGTCGGCAGAGATGGCGAGCGGTGAGGATCTTCTACCGGTCGAGATGACGAGCACCGAGAATCTTCTGCGAGCCGAGTTAAATAACGAAATTTCCCTAGTCAACCTTGATCGTTACAGCGTATTGAGTAAGTAGGACACCGCAATTTGTTAGTATCGGCTCCCTGCTGGTCCTCTGGACACCAGGGGGACCTATCCCCAGAGATCAATCAGCAGGGGGCCGATCTTCTACACCA
>JAUVOZ010000066.1 GCA_030598885.1 Anaerolineae bacterium
AAATCTGGTTCGCCAATCCCAAGCGAGATCACGTCGTCCATGGTGGCGGCGATATCGAAGAAACGCCGGATACCTGACGGGGGTACGTTAGCAACACGACGAGCAACGAATTCGCGCATTGAGTATCGCTCCTAGGGTAAATGGATGCGTAGTTACATGGCGGTAAAGATGGTTCGACAAGCCAGTGGATGGCATTAACGAAATGACTTGGCGATGATGGGCATGTTTCGTGTACGATGGACAGCTTAGCTTAGGCATCAAGGATGCGCCATTCATCAGCCTGTTCATTATAGAACAATTCAAAGGTTCGGTCACCGGCGACGCGAACGCGAAATTGATGTCCGTCTGGGAGACGCCAGCGGGATAGGATCTCGACGATCGGCAGCCTTTCGCCCTCCCAGCGGAGAGCGATTGGTCGATCAACGAAGGTATAGCCGGAGAGACATTCAACGATTTCAGGGGTATTTTTCGACGTGGGTGAGCTCATGGACAATAAAGTAATCAGAGATTAGGGATCGGGGATTGGTTCCCCGACAACGGATGAATCACCGATGTTGAGCGAGAGATCACAACCAACGACTCGCGCTTGGCGGCCGATCAACGATGCTGAAAGGTTGCTGTCAGCGATATAAGAACCGGCATCGATGATCGAGTTCTTTATTTCCGACCGCTCGATGATACAGTCAGCGCCGATAGAAGCGTGAGGTCCGATAACGGCCTGTTGAATGTCAGCGGTAGGGTCGATGAAAACCGGTGGAACAACTTTCACTCCCTCTCGCTCAGCGGCTTGGTCTGAATTGTCGCCGATGCGGTCTAGAATGTAACGGTTGGTCTCCAGGATCGCCTCGGGTGTACCGCAGTCGTGCCAAACTTCGACCGGCTCGACCCTCATTTTCAGACCCTGCTCGAGCATGATATTTATTGCATCGGCCAGGTAATATTCCCCCTTTAGCTGAGTACCGCGCTTCATTTGTTTCTCGATAGCGTCGAGCAGGATCTCAGCTTTCTCGAAGTAGTAGAAGCCGATCACTGCCAGGTTTATGCTTATGTCGTCCGGCTTCTCGATAAGCCTCTTCACCCAGCCCTCAGGACTGACCTCAGCCACACCAAAGCGTCGTGGATCGGGGACCCTTCGAACCCATGCTACGGCTTCAGCTTGTTCCGTTTGCAGGCCACTGAAGTTGGTCTCGATCAGTGTGTCGACAAACGCCATCAACATCGGTCCCTCAAGTCCTTCTCGCGCTAACCATATGGCGTGAGACTGGCCGAGCATCTCATCTTGCACCACGTAACGGGCATTCAATTCGGGGTAGGCACGATCGACATGGGCTTCAATCTGTTCGCCAAGGTGGCCGACTATAAAAACCACCTGTTCAATATTGGGTAGCGTGGCAAACATGTCCAACACATAGCTAAGCATTGGTTTACCGGCCATGAAGATCAAAGGCTTGGGTTTGGACCAGGTGTGGGGTCGCAGGCGAGTACCATAACCGGCCATCGGCAGTACGATTTTCATAGCAAAGGATGCTCCTTATGCCAGGATGTGATCCCCTGATAGGCGTGGGCAGCCCCAAAAAGTGCTTCCTCCCCTAGATGGGGCGCATTGAGTTGCATTCCGATCGGCAGCCGATTGGAATCGAAACCGACCGGGAAGGCTATACCGGGAACGCCGGCCAAGTTGGCTGGGAGGGTGAACACATCTTCGAGATACATCGAGAGCGGGTCATCGCCGTGCTCTCCGATGCGGAAGGCGGTGGTTGGTGCTACTGGGCAGGCGATCAAGTCCACCTCCTCGAACGCAGCCTGGAAATCACCCTTGATTAGGGTGCGTACCTTTTGTGCTTGGCCGTAGTAAGCGTCGTAGTATCCGGAGGAAAGGGCGTACGTTCCAAGCATGATGCGCCGCTTAACCTCTTGACCGAAGAGGGCACCACGGGTGGTGAAGTACTGCTCGCTTAATTTAATGGATTCGAGGCGCGGGCCATACCTCACGGCATCGTAGCGTGCCAAGTTGGCTGAAGCCTCGGCGGGAGCGATGATGTAATAGACCGGCAGCGCCAAGTCGGTGTGCGGCAGGCTGATGTCCCGGGTCTTGGCGCCGAGCGATTCAAAGACGCGCACCGCCTCCTTTATGGCTGCCTCGACCTCGGGCTGCATTCCCTCGATGAAATACTCCCGTGGGACTCCGATCCGGAGACCTCGGAGGTCGGTATCGTCGAGGATAATTTTGGGTACGGGGTCAGTCATGGCGGTTGAGTCGAGCGGGTCGTGTCCGGCGATGGCAGTGAAAATGGGGAGGAGGTCAGCGGATGAACGAGCCAGTGCGCCGACGGTGTCCAGCGACGAACCGTAGGCGATCAGGCCATAACGTGAGACTCGACCGTAGGAGGTTTTAATGCCAGTGGCGTTGCAGAATGAGGCAGGCTGGCGTACTGATCCGCCGGTGTCGGTGCCCAGGGCAGCGTAGCACATATGGGAAGCAACCGCGGCCGCTGAGCCTCCTGAGGAGCCACCGGGCACACGCGACAGATCCCAGGGATTGTGAGTCGGACCAAAAGCTGAATTCTCCGTGGATGAGCCCATGGCGAACTCGTCGGTGTTGGTCTTGCCTAGCACCACTGCGCCGGCGCGAATTAGGCGTTCAACGCTGGTGGCGGTATAGGGCGGGAGGAAACCCTCTAAAATCCTCGAGCCGCAGGTGGTTGGTATGTCTTCCAGGCAGAGTACGTCCTTGACAGCTATGGGGATACCCACGGTGAGCGGTAGTGGGTCGCCTCCCTCCCGACGCCACTGTGCCAATCGCTGATCAGCGGCTTCCGACTGCTTCAATGCCAGGTCGGGAGTCAGCGCCAGGAAGGCATGGATCCGAGAGTCGAGGGCATGGATTCGGTCGAGGCATGCCTTAGTCAATTCAGTCGAGGATAGGTCACCAGTACGCAACGCTGTAGCGGCTTCGATCAATGAGAGAGCAGTCAAGTCGGTCATATCTAGTTATTTAGGTATCTAAGATAGGCGGTACGCGGAACATGCCCTCTTGGTCGGATGGTGCATTGCGTAGGATCCGGTCCCGTGGCGTGCAGGGACGTACAACGTCCGGTCGCAACGGAGCGTGCAGCTGGAGCACGCTCGCCGTGGGCGGGATGTCAGAGGTGTCGACTTCACCTAGCCGGCTGGCGTAATCCAGGATATCCGAAAGTTGTTCGGTGTAAAGGCGTTCTTCTTCGGTTGTCAGCTGCAGACGCGCCAGCCGGGCGATGTGACGCACTTCCTCGACTGTCAAGGCCATGGTAAGGGAATTATAGCAGAGGGGATGTTTGCTGGGTGATGGGAAAGGCGGTTATGTCCACTATTGAGATGGGTGTAACCAATGTTGATTTATCTTGGTACTTCGACTGCTTTCTTATGGTTTAATAATTATTGCTGTGTAGGGGCACGGCACGCAGTACATGCATTTGTTTGCAGGTGTGCCGTGCCCCTACTGTATGGTTTTATCGGCATCTCGCGGCATGAACAGTGACTTACCCCTTATATGTGGCTGCCGCGGCTTACTAGATCCGCAGCCAACATTTCTATGGGTAGGTCGTCGCTTTGTGGTTTGGCCCGGTAGGTGGTGTTTTCCAGCGCACTTATCCTGGTTGTTAGGTTTAGTAACAGCTCCATTGTAGGGTCCGGTAGATAATCATGTTGCAGGTCCTCACGTTCAGGCTCTGAGACTCGCTTACCATTGAGGACCCTGATCCGACCGGGGACCCCAACAACTACGGAATAGGGCGGCACATCATTAATCACAACCGAATTGGCCCCAATGCGACTGTGTGAGCCGATGCAGATAGGCCCTAGGATCTGCGCACCAGCCCCTATGACGACATGGTCTTCCAGGGTGGGGTGACGTTTGACCTTCTCCCAACTTACTCCGCCGAGGGTGACGTTGTGGTAAAGCGTCACGTAGGAACCAAGCTCGGCAGTCTCACCAATTACAGTGCCCATGCCATGATCGATGAAGAAACCGGGACCGATTCGCGCGCCGGGGTGGATTTCAATGCCCGTCAGCCAGCGCGAAAGGTGGCTGATGGCTCGACCGATTAGGTAAAGACGTTTGCGCCAGAAGTAATGGGCTAACCGATGCAGCCAGATTGCATGCAGTCCTGGGTAGAACAGCAACACCTCGAGAATGCTGTGTGCGGCCGGGTCGCGGTTGAATACAGCCTGGATGTCCGGGCGAAGTGTCTCAAACATAACTACCTCCTAAAACTGACCATTACAAAGTTCGTGTAACTAGCTATGGGTACCATAGCAAAACCATACCGTCGGAAAACACTATGAACCCGCAGGATGAGGGATAAGAACACTCATCCAGCCAAATCAGAAAACAATGCAGTGCTTAGGTACCGCTCACCATAGGAGGGAACGACTACTACAATGCGTTTCTTGACGTTATCGGGGTGGGTGGCGATTTGTACGGCGGCATGAACCGCTGCTCCCGAGCTGATACCGGTCAAAATGCCCTCTTCCGTAGCCATCCGTCGGGCCATGGTGAAGGCTTCTTCGTTGGTCACCTGGATGATCTCATCGATTAGATTGGCATCCAGGACTTTGGGCACGAATCCGGCACCGATGCCCTGGATCTTGTGGGAGCCTGGTTGTCCACCAGATAGCACCGGCGAATCCGCCGGCTCTACCGCCACAATTTTTATGTCAGTCAGGCGTGATTTCAGCACAGAACCCACGCCGGTTAGTGTGCCACCTGTTCCCACTCCGGAGACAAAAATATCTAAACGACCATCCGTGTCACGCCAAATTTCTTCGGCTGTGGTTTCACGGTGGATTTCAGGGTTGGCTGGGTTCTCGAATTGCTGCGGGATGAAGTAGTGCGAATCCTGAGAGGCAAGATCAGAAGCCATTTGGATAGCACCAAGCATTCCATCCTTGCCGGGTGTCAGGATGAGCTCGGCTCCATATGCGCGCAAAAGCTTTCGTCGCTCGATGCTCATTGTGTCCGGCATAACCAGCGTGCAGCGGTAACCTTTGGCTGCTGCCACCATTGCTAAGCCGATGCCGGTGTTTCCGCTAGTGGGTTCGAGGATGATCGTCTCTTGTCCGATCTTCCCCGCCTTCTCGGCAGCCTCAATCATGCTTAGTGCGATACGATCCTTTACACTGCCACCGGGATTCTGGAACTCCAGTTTTACCAATACTTCCGCCTCTGCCCCAGCTGTTACCTTGTGCAACCGTACCAGCGGGGTGTTTCCGATCAACTCAATGATGTTATCAGCAATCTTGGTCACGATACCGTCTCTCCTTCAAAGGCTTTCTCATAGGCTGCGAATATATTTCCTTTAAGAGATCACCTGGAAAACGCAAGTGACTCATCCGGGCTTTATGTAGCCCTGCGATGAGTCATACGCCTGGTAAACCAGCCGAACGTTGTAGGTTGATGAGGAAGCTCTGAGTGGCAGCGGTTAATCTATCCGCAAGTGAGCTTCAGTTTGTTGGCGCCCGGGTTTTCTGTTTGTTAGTTCTGAGATGCTGGTTGAGCAACATACCCTGGGTGACTCATCGCCCATTTGAAGCACGGCGGGAGCGGCCGGTGTCTTGCCGGCTCACACCCGCTATGGACACGAGCATAGGCGAGTAAAAACTCCCAAGGTATATTGACAAGTCATACCCAAATTGTCCTTTATATGGCATGAGTATAATCGATCAGTTGGAGCGTGTCAACTGCTAATCACCTGATGGATTAATGCAAGTCGCCCGTAAGTCAAGGATTGGTCACGGATAGTTCTGGTTTACGTGGGGGTTGAAGGAGAGTGTTTATCAGGAATGGGAGGAGGTGGTATAGTCTGAGATCGAACACATAACAAAGTAGCATAAGCGGATTTTATCAGGGGGACAGATATGTCAAGGCATTTGCTAGATCACCGAAGGAAGTCGCTCCGGCTGGGTGGTTATGATTACTCACAACCCGGAGCATATTTCGTCACCATTTGTACGTTTAAAAGTAGAAACCTGTTAGGGGAAGTCCATAATAGGGAGATGTTCTTGAATGATGCTGGTCGAATCGTAGAAAGAAATTGGCTGGAGATTCCGGAGCATTTCCTGATAGCTGATCTTGATTCATTCATTGTGATGCCGAATCATATACATGGGATACTTGTCCTTATCGATGTGGGTAGGGGCACGGCATGCCGTGCCCCTACGGAACGGTTTGGAAAGCCAATACCCGATTCCCTGCCAACAATCATTCGATCCTTCAAGGCGGCAGCTACAAGGCGTCTCAACATATTCAAAAATACACCAGGTGACACACTATGGCAGCGAAATTACTATGAACATATCATTCGGAGCGAAGAATCGCTAAACCGGATCCGTAAGTATATCGTTGAAAACCCCCTCCGCTGGGCGGAGGATCCAGAGAATCCGAATAGAGGGTATTGAACACAGTGCGCGATCACGCGAGACTGATGTATGGTTGGCAGCAATGAAGCGGGCTATATGAAACTCTGTGTTGACTAAGCAACATAAAAGGAGAGCGCCGCGACGCCCTCCTGAAAACGCTGCTTCGGAGCCAACTCAAGTGCGCTCGAAGGTGAGCTCCATCTCTTTCCCCTCAACCAATTCAACCTCGACTATTTCTGCCCCTAATTCACGAATGGCAACGTCGACCATGCCACCAGGCATAATCGGAATTTGCTGTCTGTCTTCAGGTTGGAGGACGGTAAAAGGTAGTAGAGCGTCAGTCACTGAGGGATTGTCTTGCCTGGCGCTTGGTTTTATTGTTTTCCGGATACACGAAACTTGCTTACCCATCCTATTAAACTCCAGCTCTTCTACTTCTATACTATAGTAGGTATAACCAAACCATTCCTTACATTCTCTATACATTTTTTATCATCTAGTACCCCTCCTTGAATCCCATTCATCTGCCATTTGCCTGACATCAGATAGGCCCATAAGCCTCACGAATAATTATCATTAATCTGATTAATCACTTATGCAAGGGATTGACTCACTGAACCTCAGGGGATACCTTGGCAGTAGTATTTAAAACGGATGTAGCCTTATAAGGAGGAGAGAGATGACAGACGCGAAGCTTGTATTAACCTTCACCGAAGCTATCGATGCATTCCCAAAGGATGTTTATTATGCCTTCGCTACGGCTCAGGGTTGGCGCGATTGGCTCTGCGATTCGGCTCGCTTCGAAGCGCGCCCAGGAGGCAGCCATGTTACTTGAACTGGCTGAGGAGCTAAAAGCGCGTAAAGGGGTGCTGTGGGGACTTGGCCAGAACATGTTGCAATATCCCGGATTCCATGAACGCGCACACATGGACCAGATTCGGGCCGCGATCGAAGCTGCCAGGGAGGGTTGATCAATAAAGAAGATAATTTTAATCTACATAACACAAACAGGTCCTTGGATTGGGACCTGTTGTGTTTGTCCTACCTGTCGAGGCTTGGAAGATGGGTAGGGAGGATCGATTTCTAGCTGGATCAGAACAGATGATGTGTCCCATTTCAAGCATCCATCCCACCTGAGCCGGGTGACGAGCGGCGCGTGGGAAACGCGGCTGTGGCAGCCCGCCGTTGGGACAGAGGGATGGATAAACCGGTTCAAACTCAGGATCTTCAGGTTCCGGCGTTGGCTCTTCAAACAGCTCGTTGGGACCGCCGGGGGTAGGCCACAAGCCGTAGAAAAGGTGGCTTGAACCGTCAGGAAGACGCCCGTAAGACAGGTTGTAGGCGCGAACCTTCAGATAACTGATTTCATCGATTACCCGTCCGTTTGGTGCAAGTAGGCGAACGCTGTCACCGCTGTCGTTTAAGGCGATGCGGGTGCGCGTACGGAAGAAGACGACGTAATCTCCAGGTTTGATGGTTCTGCCAGGGAGGGTATATGGGCGAGAGCCACCGTCGGGGATGTCGTCCAGCATCCAACCCCTCAGATAAACCGGTGAGGGTCCTAGATTGTAAAGTTCAATAAACTCGTCTCCGGTGTCAACTCCACCTTTACCTTCCCAGTCGTAATGAGGACGGATAAGTACCTCATTGATCACTATCTTGCCCGGGATCCAGGTGGGGACTGGCGTAGGGAACAAAAGCGAGTTGGGGGAACGAGGCGTGCCGGTAATGCGATTTCCATCAGCATCGTGGCCGATGCCGTGATACCCGGTGAAAGCCCCCCAATTACCGGGGCGATCGGCTCCACCGCGGCGTTCCATGCTGGCGCGCGAGGTGGCTCTTCCCCCTGACCAGCCACCACCGTCTTGGTTTGCACTGTCCACCACGTTCCCCGTTGGATCTTTGAGCCACAACCTCTCGCCACTGTTCTTCAATCCACCGCTGTATATCTGGTCGGCGGCGATATCAGCCACAGTACTGTCGTCGGTACGTTCGAGCAGGAAGAAGCTGAAGGCGGGGATTGTGCCAGTCAGGGTTAGGTTGATGTCACCATCATCGGTGATAGTCCAATCGGTGAGATCGATCTCATCTGGTCCAGGATTATGGAGCTCGATCCACTCGTCGTTCGCCGAAGCCAGGGTGCCGGCCCAGGCGACCTCGTTGATCAGTACCGCCTGAGGTAGGCAGGGTGTAGGAAGCGGGGTTGGGGTTAAGCGGAGGGTAGCGGTTGGTGTGGGGGCGAAGAGTGAGTTCAGATGGCGGGGTGTGCCGGTGATCGGGTTGCCCTGAGCGTCATGCCCAAAGCCTCCGTAGCCGGTGAATGTTCCCCAATTGCCGGGGATGTCGGCTCCACCATATCGTTCCATGCTAGCGCGTGGAGAGGCGTTACCCCCGGGCCAACCACCACCCCCCAGGTTGGCGCTGTCCACCACTGTCCCCGTCGTATCTCTGAGCCAAAGTATCTCGCCGCTGTTCTTCAATGCGCCGGTGTAGATCTTGTCAGCGGTGATGTCGGCGACCGTGGTGTTGTCGGTTCGCTCGAGCAAGTAAAAGCCGTAGGCGGGTATCGAGCCGGTGAGGGTGATGTTGATGTCACCTTCATCGGTGAGGATCCATCCATCAAGGTCGATCGGGTTCGACTTTTGGTTGTGGAGTTCGATCCATTCATCGTTCGCCGAGGCCAGGGTGCCGGACCAGGCGATCTCGTTGATCAGCACCGCCTGAGGTTGGCAGGGCGTAGGCAGCGCTGGTTTGGTGACCGTGGTGGTTGGCGTCAGTGTTGCGGATACCGTAGGGGATAGGGTGGGGGATGGTGTTGGTGTCGAAGATACGATGGGAGATGGTGTACTGGTTGAGGCGGGAGATGACGTGGGGGTTTCACTAGGCAGCGGTGTTGTGGTATCGGTCGCTGTATTGGTTGGCGTGGCGGTAACGCTGGCGGTTGAGGTGATGGTGGTTATGACTGAGTGCGTAGGGGTTGATGTGGGTGAAGACGAGGGGGTGAAGGAGGGAGTAGAAGTGTCCGTGGGGGATATAGTAGCTGTTGGTGTATCTGTGGGGTTGATGCTTGGTTTGGGTGAAGCGGTCGGAGACGGCTTTGGTATGTTGGTCGGGACCGGTGTGTTTGTGTGCGGCGGGGTGTTGGTTGGGAAGAGTGTAGAGGTGGCAGTGGCTGTGGGACTGGCCGTGGCGGGGGAATCATTGGCTGACGCGACAATATATGGGAATCCGATTGTGCCTAATGACATAAGGAACCCGGTCAGTAGAAGAATACGGACCGGGCGGCGGAAGCGCGCTGATTGGGTCATAGTTGCCCCCTTTGACCCGGTATTTTTTTTTAAACTATAGTGAAATTAAGGTATTTGTCAAACGCGTGGTAGGTGCCATCGGGCTTTCTTCTCAACCAAGAGGGAGCAGCAATAACTGCCCATACAAGATATTATTACGATTGTTCCGTTTAGTCTTATATCATGCTAGGCGGATGGTCGCCATATAATAATAGTTAGGCGCACGATCCGCCATTTCTCTGCCAGGTGCCTATATGGACAAAGAGTTAGAAAAAGCCCATTTGCAGAATTTCATCCAAGCTTATGAAGGCTTCCCTGCTGGTGAGATAGTCCCTGGTGAATCTCCCGACTTCCTTAT
>JAUVOZ010000171.1 GCA_030598885.1 Anaerolineae bacterium
GATCCAATCAACCTCGGCTAGCTTGTCGAAGTCATCCTCCAGGTTACCAAGCGTGATGAAGTGTTTCGAAGTCTCGCTCAAGACCGCCGGTGGACGGCTTCTGGTTACCGCTTTCCAACCATTCTGCACGATCCGGTTACGAACTTCCTCATCCTCCAATGTGAGACCCGCCGTCTCTTCGGTTGAGGTACGTTTAGAGGGGACGATATCAAGCAACAGCGTGGGAATGCCCACTCCAGCCAGAAGTGCTGCAATGCCGCCACCCATCGTTCCCGAACCGATAACGGCTGCCTTTCGAATGTGATAACCCATATGGTCTTCTCCTGATTAAAGATTTACTACCCAGATCATTCAGATCGTCCTGATTGATGTTCTGACCACAGCACTGGCAAGTACGACCATCCAAACGATTAACTTAATTCGTGCCTGGTGTAATCCAGGATTCGCCGGGCAACGATAAGCCGGTTGATCTGGCCGGTGCCCTCATAGAGATCATTAATCTTGGCATCACGGAACCACTTCTCCAACAAGTGCTCCCGCGAATAACCTACCGGTCCCATCAACTCCGTCGCCCGTTGGGTAATCTTGACCACCACATCTCCGGCCCGCACCTTTGCCATAGAGGCCTCGATCGTGTTCGGTTTGCGTTCGTCAAGCATCCACACCGACTTAAGAACCAGCAACCAGGTTGAGCGCAACATGGTTTCCATATCGATGATCTCGCGCTCAATATTGGTCAGTCGATTACGAGGCAGACCGTACTGAACCTCGACGCCTCGCTCCTCAAGCATCTGTTTAACTGATTCAAGTGCAGCCCGGGCGACACCGACGGCCATTGCCGCCACAAGGGGACGAGTAGCGTCAAAGGTTGCCATCGCGCCCTTAAAACCTTTCTTCTTATCCTTGACCACCTCCGGGCTACCCATCAAATTCTCGAACGGAACGCGACAGTCTTGCAGGAGGATGGATACCGTATCGCTCGCTCTAATGCCAAGCTTGTGCTCCAGTTTGGTTACTGAGCATCCTGGGGTCCCAGCCTCAACCACAAAAGGTCGCACGCCGGCACGACCTGCAGAAGGATCGATCGTCGCCCAAATGACGACGAAGCCATCGCTATCGACTAATGCTTTATGGCCAGCGGTAACAAAGATTTTCTCGCCATTGAGCACCCACTGGTCACCATCGCGCACTGCGGTCGTACGGACTTCAGCCGGCATCGCTGAGCCGGCATGAGGCTCGGTGAGCGCCATGGCATCGAAGGTTGGCTTTTCTCCTGTGTGACACGATAAAAAGCGTTCCTTCTGCTCTGGTGAACCAGCGGCTTGAACAGCTGCTGCCCCTAATCCACCACCAGGCGTGCAGAGAAATAAGCCCGAGTCACCCCAAGAGAGAATCTCGAGCATGAAAGCCTGACGTTGATTGCCCAACCGGGGACCCTCTTTCTTCTTCTTAACGTTTTTCGCGGCAATCGAGCTAACGCCCATCTGCTTCATCGCCTCATGCATGAAATTGATATAATCCCAAGGAATTTCATGCTCATGCTCATCAAAATAACGGGCTACAGGCCGCATCATATTTTCCGCTATTGTTTCCATCAGGACGGTTGTCTTACGTATCGATTCAGGCATCTCAAAGCTAATCATTTCTGCCTCTCCCTTTCACATCCGCTATGGGTACTAGACCATCGCTAGACCGGTAAGAGTGGGGATGCCACGCCCATTACGCATCCATAATTCAACCGGATGTTCGCGGATGTAACCATGTCCTCCCAAGACTTGGACCGCTTGATCAGTGACCATCATCGCCATGTCCGAAGCACCGGTGAGAGCCAAGTACGCTTCCTTGGTAACATCCTTTCCCGCGTCCAACATCCAAGCCGCTTCCCAGATCAACAAACGGATGGCCTCGATCTCGGTTGCCATTTCAGCCAACATGAAAGCGATCGATTGCTTTTGTGCAATGGGTACTCCCCATACCTCGCGTTCTTTTGCATAGGGGAGCACGTAATCCAGGGCTGCCTTACTTACACCAACTGCTAAGCCGGCTATCGCCACTTGTGCGCTGGCCAAGATGGGGTTGAAATCACACCCATCCTCGCCACCGAGTCTTGATTCGATGGGGATCTCTAGATCTTCGAACTTCACCCGATACATCGGAAGCGCTCCAATCCCCATCAGCTTCTCACGCTCACCTACCGTTAAACCCTCCACTCCCGTGGGGACGACAAAGGCTTGTGTCTGGCCATCTAACCCGGCATATACAAGCATCGATTCCGCTTTATCAGCGAAGGGTACACAGGCTTTTTCGCCATTGAGCAGGTAAATGTCACCATTCTTCTTGGCTTTCGTTTGCATCTCGCCGGGGTAAAAATCGAATGAGGGCTCGATGAAAGCTGCCACGTATGGCTTCCACTCAGCTTCAATCACCGGTGGCAGCAACCGAGTCTTCTGCTCTTCCGTACCTCCGACAAGGATTGGTATGGCGTATGTGGCTGGGAGCATGACCGCCATAGCAGATGCCAAATCCCCCCATCCCATGGCTTCGGCTGCCAACACACCGCTAACGACTGATCGCTCCCCGAAGCCGCCATAAGCTTCCGGGATACTTGCTTGGAGCACACCCAACTCCCACCCCTTTTCGATCAGTCCAGCTGGTAACTCACCCTCCTCATCAGCATCATGAGCTGCCACTCGTAGGTCGTTGGTCGCATAGCGCTCCACCGCTTCGATGAGCATTCGTTGCTCTTCATCAGGCTCAAATGAATACATGGGACACTCCTTCGGAGAGGCGATCCATCCTCCCCAATATGATGTTGAGCAATATCAAATGGACGCGAAAATCTCGTTCAGGGTAAAACTACTTCCCCACCAGCTTCAATCCGATCATTGCTGTCACCAAATCTGGAGCTGACGCCGATTATCGCGATCACACCATTGGCAAATACCAGATGAACATAGCCAGATAATATTGGGAACAGATTCAAGGGAATATGATAGATTCGCGCACCACTGCTCGAGCGAAATGCTCTTATAGCAGAGGTCATAGTCCATCAGCCTCTTCGCGCACACGTAACCCATTGATGAACAAGTCGCAGAATTGATCTGCCAACTGGCGAGCGGTAAAACGACCGTCATGCCGGAACCAAGTGATCATCCAATTCTGAACTCCCAATAGGGCGAAGGTGGCTACTGCTTCGTCCACCGGATAGAACAAGTTGGCTTCCACGCCTTCCTGGATCAAACCACGCCATAGATGATCATAGCGATCGCGGCGCTCGACATGCTGGGCGCGTAAATCCGGTTCCAAACTGCGGTATTCGAGCAACAAGACGGCAGCCAGGCTTGGATCTTCGGTGAGTCTTTCGATATAAACCTGTATCGCCTGGCGGATCTTTTCCTCGGGCGCGAGATCGGAGGCGACCACCTGCTGGAGGTCATCAATCATGAGATCAAGCGCCTTATCAAGAATAGCAAGCAGGATATCCTGCTTGCTGGTAACGTGGTGATAGAGGCTTGCTTTTTGGAGATGGACAGCGTCAGCTATATCCTGCATCGAGGCGGCGTGGTAACCCTTCTGTCGGAAGATCTGGGCCGCCGCCTGGATGATGTCGGATCTTTGCATTTCCGCTCCCTACCGACCGGTCGGTAGTTTTACTATAGCATAATTAAAGCTCTAGGGTCAAGCTGGTAGAAGGGTTCGTTTGTGATGACGTACGCCCAGGGAAACGTCACTCCGAGCAACTTCGTTGCGAGGAGTCTCCACGCGACCAACTTTATTCCCTAACAAAGCTCCGGAGGAGATCCCTCCCCATTAATGTCACTCCGAGCAGCTATGCTGCGAGGAGTCTCCACGCTGCTAACTTTAGTCCCTAACGAAGCTCCGGAGGAGATCCCTCGCTCACCATGCCTGTCCCGCCTGTCCCGAGTACAACCGAGGGGGGTTTGTCGAGGGGAGCTTGACGAAGGAATAAACTCGAATGCC
>JAUVOZ010000110.1 GCA_030598885.1 Anaerolineae bacterium
ACTCTGGTCGTCGATGATCTTGTCCTCTCTAACCAATTCGGGGGCAAAGTATTGCATGAGAGCAGTTTCGGTGATTCCAGCGTGCTCGGTATCCCAACCAGGGAAGCCGGCCTCGGCGAAGATTTCGTCAACCAGCTCATCTGTAACCTGGTCCCACCAACTTATTATCAAAACCTGGGCGTCAGGAGTTCCACGAATGAATAGCTCTACTGCCTCGGTAAGGAATGCAACATTTTCATAATGGCCATTCATGATCAGGAATCTTCTCCCACCATGCCGGTAAGTCTCCCGTAGGATATCTAACGCTAGATGGATTAGCGTCATCCCATCCAGGCTCGTCGTTCCGGGAAACAGTTGTCCCCCCCCGCTGGTGGGATGTGATTTATACCCGTATGCAATTGGGGGCAAGACCATAGCCTTGATTTTCTCAGCCACTAACTTAGCGAAGTTCGTGGGTATGACAACATCGACGTTTAAGGGCAAGTGTGGTCCATGTTGTTCCAATGAGCCTACAGGCAGGATGATAACCCTTCGACCAACCTCATCCCGGTACTCTTCCCAGGTCATATGTTCTGCTAGCATTTGTCACCTCTCATTGCTGCCTTCCTATTAAATTAAGGCGAGAAAAAATAATGTTTGTTTAAAAGCCCTCCACCTGCTTGGGGAAGTAATCCTCACAATCGCCTTCCCGGTACACATCTGTGGTCGCGCAATGGAGTCCGCCCCCAAAAGGATAAGCGTCTCTAAACGGAACCGGAACCACTTCGAAACCAAGCTTATCGAGCTGTTCCATCGTAGCGTGTTCACTTGCTTCAACGCAAACCGTTTTCGGATCAAGCACGAGGACGTTCATCGATAGCCATACACTTGAGTAGCATAGCGGTGGTGGTTTTTCGTGCGCGGCTGGGGCAGCCTCGACAATCTCCCAATCATTCATCTCGAAGAACTTCCTATGTTCTGGGAGGACATGTCGAATTGGGTTGTTAAGCACTAAGCCAGGTCGGAGAGGGATGAAGGTGCAGTCGATATGAATTGGGTAAGGATCTCCCGGGAAATTCATGGCATGTATTCTAAGATCGGGGAAATGTCGGCTTACCCAATTTATTCCAGCTAAATTGGCGGTAAATCCATGCTGAATGACGATGTCTTTTCCAAAGCGGGCAAACTCCGCCGCGTCGAATAGAGGTTCCTCTTCAGTTGTCACGAAATCTTTGGCGGCGGTGAGCTTCAGCCGGTCTTCGATAGTCATTACCCGGCTCAGGTATCCTGGTTTATAAGAGGCATCGGTTAACCTTGGCTTGGGCGCCGCCTCCCAGCGCATATTGGGGTCTTCCTTGTAGTACTGTTCGATCAACGGGCGGTAGCACAGATATTCGAACCAACGCGATCGGTAAGACATGGTGGCTTCCAGCATCTCGTTGCCCACGGTCACGATGACGTCGCGGGGCGGCATGCAGCCGAACATGCTCAGCATCTCCCAATCCGGGGTGGATACCGCCTGGCTGAAATCAAGCGGCGTCGGTCGGTCAACTCGAATGCCACGATCCTCAAGGATCTTAGCGAAATTATCAAGCTGGACATTAGCCTTTTCCACAGTTTCCTGAGGACGTGGACCCCACTTGCCCTTCATGTCACTGTCGATAGGGATTTTGCATTCACTAGCCGGCTCGGAAGGCGGGATCATGCAACCATCGGCAACTCCGACAATTACATGCTTCAGTGGATCCCATTCATTCCATGAGTTCACTATCGTTTTTCTTGTTTCACCTGCCATTATGCTCCTCCCAGTTTCAGATTTGGAGAATTCGAAGTCTTTAGCTGATCACACCTAGCTCAAACTTCCGTTCGTACAGATCAAGCCCGATGAAACTCTCAACACTGGCAATTCCCGAAATCTTCCTAAGTTTTTCGGTAACAAACTGCCGGTATTCCTCCATGTTCTGACAAACATAATTAACAAAGAAATCGTACCGACCAGCGACCATAACCACATTGGTAACTCCTGGAATCGATAGCAGGACTGACGCTACCTTATCAACATTTGCTCCTGTCTCGAGCTTAATACCAATAATTGAGAACGTGTTGTAACC
This sequence comes from Anaerolineae bacterium, assembly GCA_030598885.1. Taxonomy (GTDB): domain Bacteria; phylum Chloroflexota; class Anaerolineae; order Anaerolineales; family E44-bin32; genus DUEZ01. The sequence continues at coordinate 2,091 of JAUVOZ010000110.1, forward strand.
AATTTTGTAGGGATTCATCACCAGAATAACATCCATCACCCCAGACGCCTTGAGGCGTTTTATCCGGTTGCGGATGGTGGCGCCCGTCACATCCCATTTCTCAGCAAGTTCAACGTATGAAAAAAAGACATCCTTCTGATGCATTTCAAGGATGTCTCGATCAAGATCATCTAAGGAAGCTGCTACCTTGTGACTTGGCAACTCGGTTTTGGCACGAATTCGTAATAAATTGTTGGCTTCGCCTTTATCCCCTATCGTTTCGCCACTCATGCTCCCACTCCTGATTGCTAAAAAATAATAATTTCAATCGTAGAACAATAACGATATTTTAGATTTCAAAAAAAGTCAAGTGATTTAATTCACTTTTAAAAAAAATCATTCACTATTATGGTTAAAAGCAAAATTAATAGCTAAATATAAATTGAGTATGGCTGTGTTAACCACAAGGATTACAAATGCATTTGGCGATTGTTGGGATTGAAATTAGATGGGATGGAATTTTTCGATGCTATTTGCAGCCCTGAGCATGGCTTCCCAGATGAGTGTGAAGATTTATGCTATTAACCTCTACTGGAGAGCACATAATACGATCGGGGAAAGTCTCCACCCTTATAATATAAGAATTCCACAACCATGTAGCCATCGGCAAAGGCAGTTTCAAAAATCTCGCGAGTGTGCAGCCGCCACACACGAGCTAGTTCTATATCCTGCCTCTTTAGAGCTTGAAAATCCGACGGAATTTCTACTAGGGCTAAGTCCCCATCCAGTTCGTTAAATTGATCGGTAGGATGCAGGAGATCGTCGGAGCCCAATGAAGCCGGGTTGACCTTTTGTGTGGCTGAATCCAAGTACTTAGATTGGTCGAGGGGACCTTGCTTCTCTTCTACACGTGAAACCACCCTTGGCGAAGTCACCCACCAGTCCACCCTGAAACGATCGGAAGAGATACCAATACTTAAGTCATCCTGCATTCTGCCATAGAAATCACGCAAATATGTGTGGCAAACAGTACCCAGCCGTCGGATGTTTAGATATGCGTTGTTGCTGAGAAGTGGATTGAAGGTCCAAGTGACCAAGCGAATACCCTGGTTTATTACCGCGAGCCGCTGTTCAAGCTTAAGCCTCAACCCCACACCCTGATTACGATAATCGGGGTGCACGCCTAAAATGTGAGAGTGGTGTTTTACTCGGGTCATAGCTGTTGTGCCGAGGCTCTCATTGTCGATCCCCAGAAAACCGAACACATACCCCACCAGCCTATCTCCGTAAAATGCCCCCAGAACTACTCCGCCATTACTGCTGATATCCATGTATGTGCGGGGAGTAATCGTGGAGATCTCGCCCCCCGACCAGACCAGTAGGTATAAATCCGAGACTTTAACCATATCTTCGAGGGTTGTCAGTCGTCGTATTTTAATTTCATCGGCCATCGACTCTTCCTCTTCTCTGGCCTTGATACATTTGGTCGGTAGGTACAAGAATTTATTATAACCTGGCGAGATACGAAGTTACCCCTCACCATCAAACCCACTCGGGGTTGAACAGAAGGCATAAGTTCGGTTCACGCCAGTAAGTTTAATTACCAATTTAGTGACAATTAGGTGCCCGGCACTTTTGATAGTGCCGAGCACCTAAACTGCACATTATCCCTTCGCAGCCTTGACCGAGTCGTTGTATACGTTCAAGGTTTCGGTCACATCTTCATCACTTAGAGCATAACAAAGGAACCAAGGCTCTAGACCGGAGGGTTCAGGCATCACGCCACGATGGCATAGTTCCATTCCGATGGCTTCATATAGGTCGCCATCTCCGGTAAGGTAATCGCGGAAATCATGGGGTTCCTGATCACTCCCCAGCATTATGCCAAACATGGGTGGAATACCGGTTATCACATGGGGGATATCCGACTCAGTCAAAATATCATTAATGCCATCCATTAAGACCTGACCGCGCTGGTTGATCGTATCAATGACCGATTCTGTTTCCAGGACTTCAAGCGTGGCGTTAGCCGCAGCCGTACCAATAACGTTTCCAGAATAAGTGCCGCCATGAGCCACGGCGCCCGGCTCAACAGTCATCATGATTTCTTCTTTCCCAGCGATGGCGGCGATGGGAAATCCATTCCCCAGGGCTTTAGCATAGGTCACCAAGTCAGCCTGGATATTGAAGTACTCCTGTGCGCCGCCATTGGCTATACGGAAGCCGGTCTTAACCTCGTCGAAGACCATTACTATGCCATACTTGTCGCATAATTCACGTATTCTTTCTAGGAATCCAGGTTTGGGCATGATGCCCGCGCAATTGCCGAGTATAGGCTCCACAAAGATAGCCGCGAGATCCCCCCACTTGGCTTCTATAGTCTCTTCCAGGCGTTCAAAATCATTGAAAGGCAGGTTGATAACATATTGGCTGATTCCCTTTGGAATTCCAGATGAGACCGGGGAGTTAACCGGGCTGCGCCTGGAGCCTAGTGACCTGCGGCTTGAGGAAGCGGTGCTGAACATGAAGTAATCGACCATGCCATGATATTGACCCTCAAACTTGATGAACCTCTCCCGACCTGTGTAAGCACGACTGATGCGCAGGGCATGCATGGTGGCTTCCGTGCCGGTATTGGTCAAACGTACCTTGTCCACCTTACACATGCGGGTGATGCGCTCAGCGAGGCTGATCTCCAGCGGGGTCGTACAGGCGAATAGCGTGCCTTCCTTGATGACATCCGCGACCCGCTTCACCACCGCGGGGTAAGCATGCCCTAGAATAATGGGGCCAAAGGCTAAACGATAATCAATATATCGTTTGTCGTCTGCGTCCCAGATGTAAGCGCCGTTACCCCGGGTAATAACCAGCGTATCCTCATCACCCCAATAGCGGAAATTGGAGTTCACACCATGGGGGATGACATGCATTGCTTGTTTGAATAGTGCTTTTACTTTTTTACCCTGTAAAGTCATTTCATCTCCTCGCATATTATTGGTGTGGTGATAAATTTATTCCTACCACGGTCGTCGCCTCCATATTAATACACCAATATTACGTCCAATCAAACACCCGGTCCAGATCCTCATTGGGTACGTCAAAAACGCTGTTATGCGGTGGTAGTGGCTCGGTGGTCATCCACTCCGGTAGACGATCATCCTCAGGGCCAAATCCAGCCGCTTGGTTGAATGCACACTCCAGCTTCAACGTCTCCCGACCAAGTTCTTGCAGCGCATCATCGCCCACATCCCAACCGTAGCGTCCCTTGAGTAAGTCGCGGATAGAACCGGGGGCATTTGCAAAGCCAAAGCCGCCGAAGAGGCAGACCCCCAGCGTATCGTAACCGGCCATTTTAATTTGAGAGATCCGCGAGATCTCCATCTGTTCTTTAGGACCCAGATGGTTCACCTTGGCGCGGATCGTCAGACCGGCGGTGTGATCGGCACCCTGGGGTGAGGTGGCATAGGTCACCCCGGTGCCCTTGATCGCTCGCGGGTCGTATCCGGCCATAGCCTGCCCTTTAACCGCCGGAACTCGTCTTACACCCAAAACACGCCCGGTTACCACCGCGCCACTGCCCAACACACGTCCCAACGTTGTGCCCTGGCGGATCTCGGATATCAACTCCATGGCTCGCCTTGCATCGCCAAATTCCATCAAGCCGGCTTCCGCTGCAACTCCGAGCGCAGCCCCGATTTCAATGCTGTCCAATCCTAGATCGTTAAGCTCCCAATTAATATGGGCGATGGCGTCAAGATCATCTATACCCAAATTCGTACCTATCAAGCCTATGGTCTCATACTCCACAGGAGAGACGATATTATTTCCCTTCACATCCCCAAAAACATTCGAGCAGCGGATCGTGCAGCCGGTCATGCAAGCGTGGGTAGGATTACTCGCTCCACCGCGGGCTAACAGCAGATCGCGCATCGCCTCCCCACTAATCTTCTCCACCCCTTCAAAGGTGCCTGAGGAATAGTTGCGCGTCGGAATGCCGCCAAAACCATCGCTCATGCGAGTCATCGCTGCCGTGCCGTAGTTGGTATAAGTGGTAGTTTGCGGATGATCCATGAGTTCTTTGGTGTAATACTTTTGCGCCGCCTTGAAGAGCTCAGGGTCGTCTAGCGGCGGCTTCTCCCCACCTGAGTTGTCGACTACAATCGCCTTGAGATGTTTAGCTCCCATCACCGCGCCGAGTCCACCTCGGGCACTGATGCGTGATGGTTCCCGGTCTTTATCCAGGTTCTGTACGCCGGCTGCCATCAGGCGCATCTCACCACCGGGACCGATGAGGGCAATCCCTATTTTAGGCCCATAGCGCTCCAAGAGACGTTGGGTGGTCTGATAAACACCGAGACCGAGCAGGTCATCCGCTGGCTCATAGCGACCGCCTTTGGCACTCAGGTGTAGGATCCACCATTTGTCTTCCGTAGGCTTACCTTCCACGATCAGCGCCTTGATCCCCAGGTGAACCAGCTTCAGTCCCGTCGAGCCGCCAGCATTGCTCTCCTTTACTCCTCCTGTAAGCGGGCTCTTTCCACCTATCGAGATGCGGTCGCAAGAGGAAACCATATGCCCAACCAGCAATCCAGGGGCGAAGATCAGTTTGTTGAATGGTCCTAGGGGGTCACAGGTTGCAGGGACCTCATCCAGCAGGATACGGGCGATCAAGCCGCGCCCTCCGAGTTGTTCCCAGCCCACCGGAACATGTTCGTTGGTAACCACCCGCTCCCCTA
>JAUVOZ010000091.1 GCA_030598885.1 Anaerolineae bacterium
ACTTCCCAGAAACATCAAACCCTTTTTTCCCTCCCTCGTCTGGGTCAAAAATAGTGGAGCTAAGCAAAGCAACCCACCATGATCATCCCGCCCAACCCCGACCCATAATTCGCCAGCCTGCCACTCCCCACCCCCTAATGTTGACCACCAACTGCTTAGGTATTCATGCCTCAGAAATGGGACATCAGTCGCCGCCCGATCAAGGAGGTCGTTCCACCCATCAGATAATGCATGAAATTCAATTGTGTCCCTGGCGAATGTTATTTGCATTGCACACCCTATATTCGCGTTTACCGACAATTCTACCAGCTTCGGCAAGCTTCTTGCATCCTCCATTGCAGACGATTAAACCTTTCTGTACAATACACACTATGGCACACACTATTGAAGCTGATGTCGCATTAATACACATCGCTGGTGGAGGAGCGCGTATAACCCCTCCACCTGGTACGCTTGCCCAAACCGCCCCTCGTCGCGCAGCCAGAGGGCGTCGGGATGAAATGCTCTTTGTCAATCTCTGCCTTACTCCCCAGCAAGCGACCCATCCAGGCTTACCAGACCATCTAGCACGGCTTATCGCCCAGGCTTACTTTGGCACACCCGGCTCGGTCACCTATGCTCTACGAGAAGCCGCGTCAGCATTCAACGATCACATAGTTGACAACAATAAGCGCGAAGTCGAGGACATGCATTTCCACGGTCACATGATGGCCGGCGTGCTCAGAGAGGGCAATCTTTATCTAGCGCAATGCGGAATTGGACAGGCCATAGTTGTAAGACCCGGTCAAGTTACACGTCTTACTTCCGAAGAGGCTGCCAACCGCCCTATAGGTCTCTCTCTTACACCCCACGTTAGTTACCATCATCTCAAAGTAAATCAGGGCGATCTGCTGATCCTGACCACCTCCCCACCACCTATCTGGTCAGACGCGACGCTATCCGGGCTTTCCTCCCTCGATCCGGCACAAGCGGTGGATCGCTTAGGAGCTGCCAGTAGCCATGATTTAACCGGGGTGCTGGTACGCATAGTCCCCTACGGCGAAACGACAACGCAGTTGGATGCGCCCACTGTACATCGTCCATCACCGACCGAGGTCCGCCGGGCAACTCAGACCGCTAGTCGGGCACGGCGCAGTCCATCTGGTGATGTCACCCAGCGGGCGCTCGCCTCCTCAACCAAGTTGTTGAACACCATTAAGCACACAATCAGAACATGGTACACCTCAGCCACCCACGCTGTATCACACATGATCATGCGCATGGCACCCGGATTAACTGAACCCTCATGGGCCAGATCTTCCCCTCCGGGGCTATTGGCTATCACTGCTGTGGCTGTACCCTTGCTGGTGGTCACCATCGCCGCGGTTGTCTACTTTGGTCGGGGAAAACGTGAGCAATTCCAGGCATACCTGGATCAAGCTTCCGCCGCGATACAAGTAGCCCAGATGAAATCAAATCCGGAGGACGCACGAGGTGACTGGGACGCGGCTCTCCATGCACTCGACCTGGCCGAAGCCTATGACCAAAACCAAGAGGCTGATGATCTACGCCGGGTAGCTCAGGATGCCCTTGACGCTCTCGATTTGATCATCCGCCTTGATTTCCAAACAGTGATCAGCGGCGGATTCGGTCCCGAAGCACACATTACCGCCCTGGCCGCATCCGCGACAGACCTTTACGTTCTGGATGCAGCTCACCAGATCGTGAGGCACGCATGGGGCACCCCAGAGCGCGGGTATGAAATCGACAAGACCTTTGAATGCCTGAGCGGACCAGATAGTTTCCCCGATATGGGTATTCCAGTGGACATCGTAATCCAAGCCCAGCCTGGAGCCCTCGGAGTGGAGGGAATGGTTGCTGTCGACCAAGACGGGACCCTGTTATACTGCGCTCCCGATCGCCAACCAGCCCTAGCTCAACTCACCCCGCCTGATATTGGGTGGGGGCGCATCCGGGCTATCGATGTCTTCGACGAAAGTCTGTATGTGATGGACACAGATACCAATGCCGTCTTTATCTACGACGCCACCGGTGGCTTATTCAGTGGTAACCCCAGCCTGTTCTTTGTCGAAGAGGTACCCAAGTTGAGTAGCGCTATCGACCTTGCGATGGCCCAGGATGAGTTGTTCATCCTGTATGCCGATGGCCGGCTCGATCGCTGCCGCCGCAAGTTTGAACCCGCCGCAGGGAACACCCTCCGTATCAGGGTGGAGTGTGACGACGACCTTCACTATCAAGACGAACGTCCTGGATATGAGGCGACAACCCACATCCCCGGCGCTATTCCGGTGGAGATGGCATACTCTGCACCCCCCGAACCATCGATCTTCTTCTTAGATACGTTCAACAAAAGCGTCTTCCACTACAGCATGCGCCTTGTTTACCAAGGTCAATATATGGCATTGCAACCGTTTGAGGAAGAGATTAGCGCGTTAACCCTCGGACCCCCAAACGATTTATTCCTAGCTGCCGGCGAACAAGTGTATCACGCTCAACCAAGCCGCTGAGGTCACCTTTGACATCATACAAGCACAGGGTTAAAATCAAAATTAAACTATCAGGTAAGGAGACGAATCTTTGAGCCGCTGGCCAGGGAAATATGTCATCGGGTTGACCGGCAACATCGCCACCGGTAAAAGCGTGGTGCGCAAGATGTTGGAGCACCTGGGAGCATATGGTATTGACGCTGATGCCCTCGCGCATCGGGCAATGGCTAAGGGCGCGCCCGGCTACACTTTGGTAGTTAAAACCTTCGGAGAGTGGATCCTTGATAACGAAGGCCAGGTTGACCGTACTCGTTTGGCGAAGATTGTATTCTCCGATCCCCAAGCATTGGAGCGGCTGGAAGCCATCGTTTACCCACTAGTAACCCACGCCATAGATCTGCTCATTCGGCGGGCACATCAAAGCCTGGTCGCGATAGAAGCCATTAAACTACTCGAATCCGATCTCGCTGCCGGCTGCGACACTATTTGGGTCGTCGACGCTTCGAACGATCTGCAAATCTCTCGACTAATGCATAAACGAAAAATGCCGGAAGCTGCCGCTCGACAGCGCATCATGTCCCAACCCCCTCAGGCACTCAAGCTTCGATCTGCTAAAGTAATCATACACAATGACGGATCATTCGAGAACACATGGGAACAAGTACAAGATGCTTGGGTTAAGTTGCCCAAGCCCGAGGAGCCTCTCCTACCCGCACCAGCCGCTGTCCTTCCGGGCCAACTCAGCGTACGTCGCGGCACCCCTCGGGACGCCGAGGAAATCGGTAAATTCATCACCCGCATCACCCGCGGTAAACGGCAGATGACCCGCCATGATGTGATGGCCGCCTTCGGTGAGAAGGCTTATATGCTGATCGAGCGTGACGGGCAGTTAGCTGGAACAGCCGGATTGCTGGTCGAAAACCTGGTCACTCGAATCGATGAGCTCTATTTTGAGCATCAGTTGCCTCTCAACCAGGTGATTCCTGCCTTGATGAATGCCATCGAGAGCGCGTCTATTGAGTTACAGAGCGAAGCCTCATTACTCTTCCTTCCACCCTACCTGGCCCAGCATAGCCTCGCCTGGCGGGAGGTCGGCTACCGTCCGCAAACCATTCAGGGGTTAGGTGTGCGAGCCTGGCAGGAAGCTGCAATCGAGTCGATGCCCCGCGGCGCTTCACTTTGGTTTAAACGTTTGCGGGAGGATCGGATCCTGCGGCCACTATAACGGCTACAACGAAACACATTGTTTAATACAGGGCGCTCACACCAGCGCCCTTTCTGTTTGCCATATAATGTGTGTTGTAGGGGCACGGCATGCCGTGCCCCTACGTAAATTCCCCGACAGGTTCCCCCACACCGCGCCCCTACACGATTGGAACAATAGGTCAATCGACTTCGCCCAATCGGATCCGGTGATATGAGTCGTATCGTTCCGGACTGATCTGCCCCCTCTCAACTGCCGCAATCACAGCACAACCGGGTTCGTGTAGATGAGTACAATCGCTGAATTCACATTCCGACACCAGGTTCCGCATCTCAGGAAAATAGGCATCCAATTCATCAGGCTCGATATCCCAAAGTGCGAAAGCCTTGAGACCGGGTGTGTCCGCGACGAAACCGCCGACATCCAACGGTAAGAGTTCAGGCACCACTGTGACATGCTGTCCCTTCCGTGTCCCCCGACTCACTTCCTTGGTCCGTAATCCTAGCCCTGGCTGGATGGCGTTCAGCAGGCTGGACTTACCGGCTCCGGAAGGGCCGGCGAGTACCGACAGCTTGTTCTTCAGCAGTTTAACCAGGGTGCGCAGACCCTTACCCTTCAACGCTGAAGTATAGATCACCCGGTACCCTAATCGATCATACTCGCCAAACTCCCTCTTTGCGCTGCGAGGAACCACCAGGTCAATTTTATTGGCGCAGATCAAGGCTGGGATACCCTCTCGCTCGGCAACCACCAGCAGACGATCCAACATACGAAAGTTGGGGGCCGGGTCGGCACAGGCAAAGACAAAGACCGCCTGGTCGGGGTTGGCCACGATCACCTGCTCGACTTCGCGTCGGCCGGGCGCCCGTCGTGATAGAACCCGACTGCGCGGTTCAATCTCCTCGATCACTCCGGTACCATCCTCAAGCAGTCGAACCTTTACCAGGTCACCTACAGCAGCAGCATCCGTCTCTTGTCGACCACGGGTGTGTCGACCACGTAGTTGAGCCACCACCAAGCCCTCACCCGTCTCCACGCCAAAGAAGCCGGATTGGGCTCGGACGATCATGCCAGAATGTAGCGCGGTATCAGTCATTTCCTATGGGGTAGGCGTAATTTCCGCCTCAGTTTCTTCAGGACCCGGTGTGGGAGTCGGTGTTTTAGGGACACGAATGCGGGATTCCCAGGGATAGAGGGATTGGGGATGACCTTTAAAATAGGCTTCAACGATGCGGCGGAAGACCGGCGCTGCCCAATCTGACCCTTCACCTTTGTATTCCACCAGTACGACAATGACAATATCTGGTTGGTCGTCGCGTTCCTCGAAAGTATAGCCAACAAACCAGGCATGCGGATCGCTGTAGTCACCGGTGGATGCGGTCCCGGTTTTACCTGCGATGTTGATGTTAAGACCCAGGAAACGACGATAAGCCGTCGCGTTGGGATCACGGACCACATTCACCATGGCTTGATGAATAGCCTCAAGGTTTTCAGAGCTCACCGGTAGCTGGCCCTGAATATCTGGCTGAAACTCTTGCAGCACATCTCCCTCTGCGCTTTGGATTTTATGAACGATCTGTGGACGGTAAAGTGTACCGCCATTACCCACCGCGGCGACGAAGCGCGCCACCTGTAACGGCGTGACCTGCAGAAAGCTCTGACCGATTGCTAATTGCACCGCATCTCTCGCTGCCCATTCTTCGCCGATTTGATCCAATTTCCACTCAGGATCTGGGACTAGGCCGGCGTCCTCGTCAATCTCGATCCCCGTCAACTGTCCCAAGCCGAATGCCATGGCCATATCCGGTAGCGCCGTTGTCAAACCTCGGTTGTACAGATCAAGCCCAATATGCCAGAAATAGGGGTTGCATGAACGTTCGAGACCTACTTGGAGGGTGATCTGACCCGCAGCAGGGTACTCCTTCTCATATCGCCAGTCGTAACCTACCCAGCCGGGCAGTTCCCGGAACTCCAACCCGCAGTTGTAAATGGTATCCGGTTCATAGTGACCCGATTCGAGCGCTGCCGCCATAGTGATGATTTTAAAGATTGAACCCGCAGGATAGATACCAAGCGTGGCTCGATTGAGCAACGCTTGGTTGGGGTTCACAAACAATTCGCTCAGACCGTAGCTATAATTGGGGTTGTCCGTATCGAATAAGTTGGGATCGAATCCAGGCGAGGAAGCCATCGCTAGAACAGCACCGGTGTCGCGCTCGATGACAACCACCGCCCCGGTGAAGTTCTCGATCGCTTGCTGAACGTAGCGCTGAAGCTCCCGGTCAAGTGTGGTGTAGATGGCATAGGGCGGTTCTGAGTCCTTGGTAATCAATTGCTTGATATCCTGCCCATTAGTACCGGTAAGGTATAGTGTGCCCCCTGGTGTCCCCCGAAGCTCCGTCTCATAAGCAAACTCGAGACCTATTTGACCGACATATTCATCGCCCATATAACCTCGTTCCAGGTAATGCTCCAAAAATTCCTCGCGGACCTGGCTCACATAACCAACTGCGTGAGGCGCATAGCCCCCATTATATGGGGTAAGACCCCCACCTGGATAATAACGGGTGGAATACATTTGCCACTGTACACCGCCAACGGAGCTCAGTACACCTTCGACGAGTCGGAAGTCCTCATACGCCACCTCGCCCAAAGGGGTGTAGTAGTCCGTCTCACGGAAAGGCTCATATAAGAAGCGGATGTCATCATTCGAAGCCACATCGAGCAACCTGCGCAGCGTGTTGAGCATGACTTCCTCAGCACCTTCATCGCCAATCCGGTTGGGAACGACAGCCAGTGCCACAGCGTTGGTTTGAGCTGCCAACGCCAAGCCGTTACGATCGTAGATGTTCGCCCGCGTCGGCGCATATTGATAAAGACGTAAGCCATTACCGTCAGCTAAATCAGGCAGGATCGTTGCATCCGTCCAAGCTACCGTCCAACCGGTTTCCTCCCGCTTTAGGTCCATCCGATTTTCTCCGGTGAGATCACCAAGCACTGCGCTATGCAGGGTTACTCGGAAACGGACTTCGGCTTCCTGAGGGCTGATCACCAGTGACGAGATAATCTGGTACTTGATGTCGTTCAGCGCGATAGATCGCCTAATCTCATCATAACGGGCAGTGAACATCTCCTGGCTCAGTCCATCCCGGGTCAGCGGGCTAAGCAAAGCATACATGGCAGGGTAATCCCCAGCCTTCCAAGCGTCCAGGAAAAGTCGGGCTGTATCATCTGGATTGGGTGCCGGAATGGTCGTCAATACCGGGTCAGGCAGGGTAGAGGTTATCTCCAGAGTGGGTTGTACAGAGCTAAAAAGTGAACAGGCACCCAACACAAAGCTGAGAAAAAATAAAATCGCAGGTCGTCTCACGCTTGCTCCCTTAGAATGTCGTTGTAAACCGGGCAGTTATAGCCGGTGTATGCCTGGCAGGTTTGTGGGACATTTACCGGTGGCGATCCGCCCAAGCGGCTCATAGCTCGCACCAGGTGGCATAACGGCAATCCCATCACATTGGTATAGCAGCCGTGCAAGTGACCTACAGCCACCGGACAGAAGGCATCATCCTGGATCCCATAACCACCCGCCTTATCCAGCGGCGCGCCGGAGGCGATATAGGTTTCAACTTCACTCATCTCGTAATCGCGCATTGGAACCAAAGTCTCACAGGTCTCGATCACCTCACGGTCGGTTCGCTGATCGATAAGTACAAGGGTGGTGAGGACCCGGTGACTCCTCCCTTTCAAGCTAGACAACATTCGTTTCGCCTCGACCTTATCCGCAGGTTTTCCCAGAATGCGTTCTCCATCAGCGACAACTGTGTCGGCGGCCAGGACCACACCAGTCGGGTTATGGTATGCAGCCGCAGCTCTTGCCTTGGTTAACGCCAACCTTTCTACCAGCACCTCAGCCGTCTCGTGTTGGTATGGATGCTCATCTATTTCAACCGGACACACATTCGCCTGCCATCCAGTGATCTCCAGCAGACTACGTCGCCGGGGTGAGGCGGAAGCCAAATTTATTATGCCGATTTTGTGTTCAGTAGTCATCAACGTTGATAGAGGATTCTAACATAGGAACCACTCTCGCTTGATAGACTTGGCAACTCCCAAAGATAATAGATGGAATGGGTTCCAAGTCGTATTAGTTATCAATGAGTTTTCCCGGATTGAGCAACCCATGTGGGTCAAATGTTTTCAATAGAGATGACAACGCTTGCATGCCAACCACCCCCTTTTCAGCCGGGAGATATGGAAGATGATCCGTGCCAACACCGTGCTGATGGCTGATCGTGCCACCCTGCTTTA
>JAUVOZ010000104.1 GCA_030598885.1 Anaerolineae bacterium
AAGCTCAGGCATCGTCCTGAGCGTAGTCGAAGGGACAGGCTCCGTCGAAGGGCTACGGGATGCTTCGCCAGGAGCCGCCTCTGCAGTTATTTAGGGTCAGATGGATATTCGCCATAATAGGAATGGCATCGATTGTAAAGGAATTATGTCAATATTTCACAGTTTTTGGAGGAGAGCCAGTTCTTTTTATTTTGGATGCAGACATAAAGGCAAGACTGTATACTTTCTCAAGGTAGAAGAGCATTCGGAGGGGATCTATTGACTGAGAAAAAAACGGTAAACGTCGTTCGGAAAAGCACTGGGGAAATCCTCTTAGCAGGAGCACGCTGGTGTGATGGTTGGTTCTGTAAACTAAGAGGGCTTCAGTTCCGCAGACGCCTTGAGCCGGGAGAAGGTTTAATCCTGGTTCACCCAAATGAGGGTGTCCAAAGTACATCCATCCATATGTTCTTCGTCTTCTTCCCGATAGCTGCGGTCTGGATCGACAGCCAGGGACGAGTTACGAGCGCACAATTAGCGAAACCCTGGCGGCCATATTATGCATCACTGACTCCCGCACGCTACGTTCTTGAGACCGCACCTGATTTTTTAGACCAAGTATCGGTGGGTGACGAGGTGGAATTCGTCTGATTGCAAGTCAATCGATAGGCGTTTCTTAGAGGCTATTATGACATCGAGCTGTCGGGGGAGCTAAATACCTCCTCTGGAAGCTCGATGTTGTTTTCGGCGAATTTGTCAACGAATTTTGGTCGCAGGCCGGTGGAGTTGAGCGATCCTATGACCCGACCAGATTGCATGCCGGTCTGTTTAAAGAGGAAGAGATCCTGCATGACGATGCTCTTGCCCTCCATCCCTTGAACCTCGGATACTTTAACCACTTTTCGTGTTCCATCACGCATGCGGTCCAAATGAACCACCAACTCGATGGCGGAGGCGATTTGTTCTCGAATAGCATGCAGTGGAAGCTCCATTCCTGCCATTAGCACCATTGTCTCAATACGGCGTAGGGTATCGCGCGGGCTGTTAGAGTGGATGGTTGTTAGCGAGCCATCATGGCCAGTGTTCATTGCCTGCAGCATGTCCAGTGCCTCGCCCCCACGGGCTTCGCCCACGATGATACGATCGGGTCGCATACGCAAGGCGTTGATCACCAACCTTCGGATGGTAACTTCACCCTTGCCCTCGACATTAGGGGGTCGGTATTCCATCCGGACTACATGATCCTGTTTTATTTTCAACTCGGCTGTGTCTTCGATGGTAACAATGCGCTCATGACCTGGAATGAAAGCAGTAACCACGTTGAGTAGGGTAGTCTTTCCCGTTCCGGTTCCGCCAGAAATGATCATGTTGATGCGCGCTTCGATGCATGCTTTCAGGAATGCTGCCAGGGGTGAAGTCAAGGTGCCGTTGGCGATCAGGTCCTGCACAGTGTAGGGTGATTGGGCGAATTTACGGATTGTGATCGCCGGTCCGTCAATGGCTAAGGGTGGAATAGTGACGTTCACCCGATAACCGTTGGGTAGACGGGCGTCGACCATTGGCGAGGATTCATCCACCCGTCGACCCAAAGGGGATACAATCCGGTCGATGACCCGCCGTAGATGATCTTCATTTTCGAAGGTAATATCGGTCTTCTCGATCAAACCTCGTCGCTCGACATAAACTTTTCCAGGCCCATTCACCATCACTTCGGTGATAGTGTCATCCATGAGTAACGGCTCAAGTGGTCCATAGCCAAGGATATCCGCTAGGACCCAATCCAATAATTGGGCTCGGTCGGAGCGGGTATAGAGTAGGTTTTCCTCAGCCAGGACTTGGTTGAAAAAGGTCTCGATCATCTGACGCATTTGAGGGATGTGGCTGAGGTCGACCTCGCCCTCGGTTTCTGCCAGCAATTTTCGCTGAACGGAATCCCGGATGTAATAAACGTCTGCTGAAGGACCCTCGACTCGCGTTGCTGTTTTTGCAACCATCGGGAAGTCATCGGTGAGTGCTTCAGTAGATCGGTTATTCAATGCAGGACGATTAGTGAACATATAAACCTTCCCTATCTCAATAGTAAGCGCACATAGTTTCTCTGACTATGGAAACACCGGGATGATCAATTCCTCTCCGTTGATGATCAGGTTTGGATCGGCGATATCGTTTGCCAGTACAATTGCGCGGACAGTTGAACCGTAGCGGCAAGCTAACAGGGTAAGGTAATCCTCGGATGTCACGACATGGATGATGGTAGCTTGAACCTTGTCGGCGATGCTCATGGCATAACGATACCGCTCAAATGCCAAGCTAAAGTTTGCCGCTCGGGCATAATTCTCGGCTTCCTCAAGCGTTGCTGCCAGGGTGTAGTTATTCTGTTGCAGGGCTAGCGCTTTAAGGTCACTGATCTCTACTGCAGCTTTGTAATGGATCACTGCAGCCTCGTAGTCGCTTTGTGCGCCTAGCGCTTCAGCAACCTCCAATTGGGCTTCATACATCCGCAGGTCAGCCTGATGATCTTGCTCAACAAGGGCTATCGCCCGTTGATAATCGATCAGGGCTGTGTCGTATTCCATACTAACCATATGGCTATTGCCTCGAGCTACGTAGGCATCGTACAGAGTTTGCCTTGCAGTGCCCGTTGCGTACTCAGGATCTTCAGCATAGACGACCTCAAGGTCAGTAATTACATCACTCCACCGACCAAGGTTGAAATCATGTTGTGCTTTTAGATACAATCGCGCCAGTTCTCGTTCGGACTTTATATCCGAATTCTGAGGTCTTAAAGCCAACGCCTTTCGAAAGTAACCTTCAGCGATCTTTAGGGTTTGCAGTGAGTCAGCCTGATCTATGAGCATCGTCCGGGCTGCGTTCACATAGCTGTGGAACAAGCGCTCCTCAACCATCTCCGGTCGATACTCAGGATGGAGCGCCCGCACGCTTTCAAATCCGGCGACAGCCATGTCCCATATCTCGGCTTGAAAATTCTCCTCGGCTTGGGCGAAGATATCGCTGAGTAAAGTCTGCTTCTCAATGTTAGCCAGTTGGGCTGAGACATCCCGATAATTTGGTTCTTGTGCCACAATGTCCTCAAGGATCATCTTGGCAGTTGGCCAATCATCTATATAGATGAGCCCCATCGCTTCTTTATACAGCGTTTCAAGCGAGGAAGCTGCTTCGGCTTGTGCTAGGGATTGCTGCAGACCAGGGAATTCAGGATTGGTGGCGGCTATCTCATCGAGCAATGCTTTCGCCTCGCCTGGTCTACCGGCCCTCAAGAAGGCCTGCGCATCCCTCGATTTGGCGTTTAGCTGAGCCATCTGGATTTCATGTTCCACCCTCTGCCGGGCAAGGTCCAACTGTTCCCCCAGCCAAGTGGAATACTTTTGTATACCCCAGAAGGTTAGAGCGACGACCAGGATAACTACCCCCACCCGCGTCACAAACTTTATAAGTCGATGCCGTCTTTCGATTGCCAGATCGTTTACCTCATCCTGGTCAAACTTGGCTCGTAATTTAAAGTCCTGGCGCAGTGCACGTAGCTCAGGCACAAGCGGGAACTGAACCATCAGGTGTTCCACCTGGGCTAATCCCGATTTCCATTCCCCCTTTTGCAGGTGATGAAGCGCCATTTGATATCGGGGATGGCTCAGAAGTGTGTCAGCAGTGTTAGCAGACATACGTACTCCTTTACGTTCCCACATCGCGAAAGTTCACCGAACAGTGCTCCCAAATGTTGCGAATAGTTCACCCATCACCGGGACCATTGGTCCCAGTATCACGGCTAGCATCGCTGGAAAAATCAGCAGCATAAGGGGGAAGAGCATCTTAAGCGGCATTTTACGGGCCAGTTCTTGAGCTCGAAAACGTCTCTCAATTCGCATTTGCTTTGCCTGGGCTTGTAAGGTGTCGGTGATGCTCATTCCCAATTGATCGGACTGGAGGATGACCGCCACGAAGCTCGACAGCTCGGTCACATCCGCCCGGTCGGATAAGTTGCTCAGCGCTGTCCGGCGGGGCACGCCCATTGACATTTCAGCCACCACCCGACCAAACTCAGTACCGAGTGAGGTCTTCCAGTGTTCGCTCACTCGTTGTAGGGATTGATCGAAGCCCAACCCCGCGTCCGCGCACACACTAAGCATATCTAGTGCGTCGGGCAAACCCTTGCGTATCGCGTTTCTTCTGGCGCGCACCTTTCGCTTCAGCCAGGTTTTCGGGAGATTGGAAACCACAATAAGAGCTAGGATGCTCATCAATAAGTTGGTCAGGTTGATCGGGGGTGTCGTCGCATAGGCACCACCCGCCAGTTTTGCCGTAGAAACAGCGATGCTTCCGGTGGAAGAGCCCAGTTGGAAGAACTCTCCCTGTAGGATCTTGAAAGCCAGCCAAATACCGATCAGGGTGAAAACGAACCGAATGCCATAAAACTCCCGGGGTCCTAAGCCCAATGGGTTACCAGCGAGGGCCAACCGGCGCTCTAGATTGGCAGACAATCGACCAGGTGTAAGCTGTCCCAGGAGTCGGCCGAGCTTCTTGAACAAGGGAGAAAAGATGCGTGTTCGGAACGATCCTGAAAGTTCGGACCTGCGGGATGTGAATGATGTGGTCCGGTTTTTTGGCCACTCTTTTTGCTTGATTACGTACTCGTGGAGGCGCTGAGACAGTTCGTTTGCCGAGAACGCTTGAAAGCCGAACAGGAGAAAGGCCAAGCCTGCAATAAACAGAGCGAAACCAGCGAGAGACATCAATAAAGGTTGCATTCAACCGTTTCCTGTTTCTAATACGGACATGAGATGAACGTCGGTAAGCATAATTTCAGCTAGATCTCGATTCTGGCAATCCGCTGGATAGCGAAATGACCCAGAACTATGCCGATGATGGCGCCAAATGGAATACATAGATATGGACCTGGATTAAACAGCTGGGCCATGTATTCTGGATTCATGATGAACAATAAGGCTCCGATGATAAACGGCAGGACCGATAACAGATAGCCCGTGTAGCGTTGCTGGGTGGTGATCACCCGGACCTCACCGAACAGTCGTATGCGCTCGCGTATTGTCTCGGTGACCGCGGATAGCATGGTCGCCAGATTGCCGCCCACTTGGTAATGGATTTCGATCGAAGTTACCATCAGGTTCAGGTCGTCGTTCTGCATCCGAGCGGCGAGGTTTGCCAGAGCTTGGGGAAGAGCCAAGCCCAAGCCTACCTCGTGCACCACTCGTTTGAACTCCTCGGAAGCGGGAGGCTTCATTTCGCGCATTACAATTTCCAAGGCTTGCAGCAGACTGAAGCCAGCCCGAACGGCTCCGTTTATCAGCACCAGTACATCTATGAGTTGTTTCTCAAATTGGATCTGCCGCCGGCTGATAAGTCGCCGTAGATATAATTCCGGGATCAGGTAGGCGATCATCGCCAAGCCCACGCCAGGGAGCAAGGATTGGGAGACCAGCCAGCCCAATAACAGGCCGGTTAACGCCAACCCTATACGCATCAGGATGAATTCAGTCACGCTGACGTGCAGGTTGGCCTGTATGAGCTGCATGCTCACCTTCTCGGAGCTAAATGAGGAGAGCATTGCGTTCAGTCGTATCCGAAGGCGTGCTAGTCGAGCTCGTCGGCGACCGCGTTCTCGGCGAGGCACATCCTGGGGGATGACTGCATAAGTGTGAATGCGATCGTGCATCCCGTCGTCGGCGGCAAGCGCGCGGGTCAAACCCAAAAGAGATAATCCAATGGCCAGCAGGACGAATATTCCAATGACGGTAAGTGTTGGAAACTCGGAATACATGCTGTTGTCTACCTCACATTGATGTCGTCTCACTCAACTCAGGTCGGTAATCTCCTACCCAGCCCGAGCGGATGCTAATCGTCCTCGAACTCTAGCGGCCACCGAGATCAGGCTCGCCAATGATTTGTTTGGCTCTTCCACGCTGATGTCGGACAAGGTTAATGCTAATTGCTTGATGGCCCGGCTGGCTGGGCTGCGGGGATACCTGAAAACCAGGGGGACCCCGCGGTTCAGGCTGCGGGTGACGTTTGAAGTGTCATCTGGGATTTGAGCATACAAGTCATGGTGCAGGGCAGCGTTGATGTCTTTGGTCTTCACTCCAGCCGGCATACCGGCCCGATTGAGAATGGTGAGCAATTTCCCGGCCGGATAAGCCAGCGATCGGCTGAGATGGATAAAACGGCTGGTATCATGCAACGCGCCTAGATCAGGGGTGGTGACCAGCATGACCCGGTCAGCGGCATCCATGAGGGTCACGGCGTTCTCGTTGAGATAGCTACCGGCGTCAATCACAATGAAGTCATACATTTTTCGCACGCATCTCAAGACATTGAACAAGTCGTCCGGACGGATGCCCTGTGCGACCTGCACATCGGTTGGGCTGAGCAGTACGTGGATGCCGGTGACATGCTCAACTACCACCTCACCAACCAGTGAGGCGTCCAGTGTGCCGGCGTGAGGGATGAGGTCAGCAATGGTGTTTTGGGGGCGAATATTGAGCATCAGGCCCAGGTGACCAAAGAGCAGCTTTCCCTCCATGAGCAGAACCCGATCTTCGAACGTTTCGTACAATGCCACGGCCAAGTTAACCGCCAGGGTCGAGCAACCCACACCGCCTCGTGGGCTATAGAAGGTCAAGATCCGTAGAGGTTCTGTTCGCTCGGCGGCCTCGGCGGCCGCTGCCCGGGACTGCTGGCGACGAGCCTCTAGATCGCGCACACGTCTGAGTGTGCTCAGCAAATTTACCTGGGTGAAGGGCTGAAGGAGAAACCCCCGCACACCAGCTAACATCGCCTGCTGCGCCTGCAGCGGGTCATTGATAGGGATGATGGCCATGGTGGCGATATCGGGAAACTTAAAAGCAAGCTCGTCGATGGTATCCAGGGTGGATTGCTCATCAACCTGATGATCTAATATGATGATCTGTGGCTGTAGAGAGGGTATTTCCTGGGTCACATTTTCCAGGTTGTCCAACACTGCCACCAGCTGGAA
>JAUVOZ010000046.1 GCA_030598885.1 Anaerolineae bacterium
CCTGGTCAAGGTCTCTACCAGACCCTTGAAGTTCTCGATGGTGGTCGAATTGGAATCGGCGCGATTTCTGTGGGTCTAGCCCAAGGTGCACTTGATGAGGCTATTGCCTACGCGAAGGAACGAGTAGCTTTTGGTGTCCCTATCACCCGTCACCAAGCTATTCAATGGATGATCGCTGATGCCGCCACCCAGATCGAAGCCGCCCGCTTATTGATCTACAAAGCAGCCTGGCTTAAAGACCAGGGCAAGCCTTACAGCAAGGAAGCCGCCATCGCTAAACTATTTGCTACTGAAATGGCGGAGAAAGTCTGTCGGGACGCGATCCAAATTTTGGGAAGTTATGGATATAGCCGCGAGTATCCGGTCGAACGCTTGTACCGGGACGCACGATTGATGACCATCGGGGAGGGAACCAGCGAGGTACAACGGATGGTGATAGCTAAGCGAGTGCTATCCTGATGTATTAAAACCCCATAGGCGAGATGGCAAGCCATCATGGTCGTAAACTAACCCAACTAGGCTGAGGTAGGGTGCCTGTGCTCCACCTCACCTAATCTTATCCCCCTCGGAATTCCATAATCCGAGATCCCCCATTATTAAAACAAGAGGAAGGGACGTAGATGAACCGTATCAAAACACTTGCCGGCCTTCGCCGGCTAATTGCATGAGCAATGGGTCAAGAAATATTCTTATTTACGGTCCAGCCACCATTTGTAGCCGTAATAACAGGCAATACACAACACTGCAGCGATGATGACGGCGAGCCAATAATTCAGCTCACGCAGAATCTGCAGGCCCGTGCCTAACACTCCACCAACATAAACCGTTGCCGCGGCGAATATGATGGTGAAGGTGCCAAACAACCAGAATTTCATCAATTTAAGCATCTTCGTCTTCTCGTCGGACATTGACCTTCCTCCTTATCTGTGGATAAAACCTCGAGGATACTAGACCTAATTTCATAAATTAGCAACTGCTTATCCAAGGTCCTTGTATAGTTCTTTATTAGGCGAGACGCTCTCTGCGCTCGCCTCTCGCCTAATGGGATGCAATTTTCATGCCGCGCGTTGAGTAGCACACCTCATCGTCTTTTATACTCAATCTAAATTCGTTACAATTACACCAGCAGATGTCGAAGATTCAACATGTAACCTAAACAAAAACCTACACTAGGGATGGTGCAACATGAACGCGGTCAACTCTTCCGAAAGCCTGTGGTGGCGCGAGGGCGTGATTTATCACATCTATCTGCGCTCCTTCGCCGATAGCAACGGTGATGGTCTTGGAGACCTCCCGGGGCTGATCGCTCACCTTGATCATCTAAATGGCAACCCGGACGCTCTAGGTGTGGACGCCCTATGGATATCACCCCCCTATCCATCCCCTGATAAGGACTTCGGTTACGATGTTGCAGACTACCACAACATTGATCCGCGTTACGGAACACTGAGCGATTTCGATCGCATAATTTCCTAAGCTCATAAACGCGGAATGCGGGTTATGCTTGACTTGGTGATTAACCACTCATCAGACTTGCATCCCTGGTTCCTCGAGTCACGCGCGTCCCGTCACAACCCGAAACGCGACTGGTATCTCTGGCGCGACGCTCGCTCAGGCGGTCGGCCACCTAACAACTGGCAATCGGTGTTTGGTGGTAGTGCCTGGGAATGGGACCAGACTACCCATCAGTATTACTACCATATGTTCCTGAAAGAACAACCTGACTTGAACTGGCGAAATCCAGCCGTTCGTAAGGCGCTGATGGACATGGTTCGCTTCTGGTTGGACCGGGGTGTTGACGGCTTCCGTCTGGACGTATTTAACCTGTGGTTCAAGCATCCCGACTTACCAGATAATCCACGCCGTTTGGGATTGCGCAGTTTCAGCCGCCAGCACCACCTTTACGACTACGACCAACCGGAGATGATTGATGCTCTGGCCGAGTTACGCACTATTCTGGACGCTTATTCACAAAGAGCAGCGGTTGGTGAGACTTTTGGCCCCGATCCCAGGCGGGCAGCATCGTATTGTGGTGATGATAAGCTCCACATGGCGTTTAGCTTCGAGTTCACAGAATGCCCCTGGCAACCAGCGGTTTTTCTTAAGGCCATCCAGCGGTGGGAAAAAGCTTTAGAGGGTGTTGGCTGGCCATGTTACGTCCTGAGTAATCACGATAAACCATGCCGTCACGTGTCCCGCTACGGCGGACGCCACCCGGATGCCGTGGCCAAGGTCGCTGCCACCCTGCTTCTCACACTGCGCGGCACGCCGTTTCTGTATTATGGCGAGGAGATCGGTATGCCAAATGTGCCCTTGCGCCGGAGCCAACTACTCGACCCAGCCAGCCGTCGCTACTGGCCTTTCTTAAGTAGAGATTCGGGACGGGCGCCCATGCAGTGGGATAGATCTCCTAACGCCGGCTTCACCACCGGCGAGCCCTGGCTACCAGTCCACCATGGCTACCAGGATCGCAATGTTGCCGCACAGCGTAAAGACCCGCTTTCGGTATTCTCCTTCTATCGTGACTTAATTCGCCTCCGCCGCCGTTCACCTGCCTTACGTAAAGGATCCTTTAAATCACTCACCTCCCACCCGACCCGGGGGTTGGCTTATCTGCGCGAGGCGCCAAAAGAGCAAGCACTGATAGGACTGAATTTCTCTCACCGACCATACCGATTACGCCTTGACTACGATCTGATCGCCGAGGATTGGTCGATGGCACTCTCCTCACTTCCGGATTCGACTTCCTTCATCGCTGGAGGGGAGTTAGAGTTAGGACCCCACGAAGCGGTTGTCTTCCTCAGGAGCTAGGTGCATCCGGGATATCAAAACATCTCATCTTGATGCCGAATAATCACTAGTGCTTTGTTAATATAGATACAAAAGCCTCACCGACATGTCGATTAATGTTTGATAAAGCACTACGGCTTATACCTATCAAATGAGCTCCTGCAGATCACTAGGCTATTTAATCTGCGCTCTTAGCTACACATCCTCTCTTTGCTCCTGCGAGACTCAGATAAGTTATAAGGCTATAATCTAACCACCCACAATTTAATTATGAGGACACCATGACGCGACGAATCATCGAGTGTATTCCCAACTTTTCCGAAGGTCGCCACACAGAGGTTATCGATGCTATCGAAAACGCGATCGTTGAGGTGCCCGGCATCTTATTGCTGGATCGTCACATCGACGCCGACCATAACCGATCGGTCGTCACATTTGCCGGCTCACCGGAGGTTGTCGCTCAAGCCGCTTTCTCCTCCATCAAAGTAGCAGCTGAGTTGATCGATCTAGACCATCACCAGGGTGAGCACCCACGCATTGGTGCGACCGATGTAGTTCCATTCGTGCCCATTTCCGGCGTAACGATAGCCGAGTGTGTCGCGATAGCCCATGCCCTAGGAGAACGCGTCGGTGATGAATTGGGAATTCCGGTCTACCTATATGAGAAAGCTGCAACCCGCCCCGACCGGGTTAATCTGGAAAACATCCGCCGTGGTGAGTACGAGGGACTTAAAGAGACGATCGGAGTCGACCCCGATAAGACCCCTGATTATGGTCCGAATTATCTAGGGACGGCTGGGGCGACTGTGATCGGGGCTCGCCATCCCCTGATCGCATTCAACGTTTACCTCAGTACCGATGATGTCTCTATCGCCAAGAAGATCGCCCGGGCCATCCGCCAATCATCAGGTGGACTGCCTTTCGTCAAAGCTCTGGGGATGCTTGTCGAAGGTCGAGCCCAGGTTTCGATGAACCTTACCGACTTCACTCAAACACCGGTTTTCCGTGTGGTTGAGGCTATCCGCGACGAAGCCACACGCCATGGCGTCACCATTCACCACTCTGAGTTGGTGGGCTTGATTCCACAGTCAGCGTTAGTGGATTCAGCACAATGGTATCTTCAATTGGACCAATTCGAGCACGATCAAGTGCTAGAAACCCGACTATACGACGCAATTGCCGATGAGCCCTCATTCCTAGAACAATTAGCCGCGGGTACACCGACGCCTGGCGGTGGGGCGGCTGCAGCCTACGCTGGGGCGATGGCGGCGGCGTTAGTAGCCATGGTCGCCCGACTGACGGTCAGCAATCAAAAGTACGAAGAGGTCCATGACCGGATGTCGCAGATCGCCAGTCAAGCCGACGATCTGCGGGTTTCGCTTGAGGGAGCAGCGTCCCTCGACTCTCAGGCTTTCAACGCCGTGATCGTTGCCTACCGCCTGCCCAAAGGCTCCAAGGCGGAAAAAACAGCGCGTAGCGAGGCAATCGAGCGCGCCACCCACCGAGCAGCGATCGTCCCACTTCAAGTTGCACGCCAGGTTACATCAGCCTTGAAGTTGGCATTAGAAGTCGCCCAAACGGGGAATGTGAATGCCGCCACTGACGCCGGCTCAGCCGGGGCAATGGCGCGAGCTGCCCTGAGTGCAGCCGGTCTGAATGTGAGGATCAACGCCAGCAATGTCTCCGACCAGGAAGCTGCCGGCGAATGGCTGCAGGAGTTAGCTGGTTTGGAGACCCAAGCGCAAGCCGCCGAGGCACAACTGCACGCTGCTCTCAAGCAACGGGCTGGACTCGAAGCGTGATTCCCGTCTCCTAGATATTATTAATGACCGCACTGAAGAAATCCACGCACCAGAAGGGAACGGATGGTTATGTGAATATACAACACCTAGCCATTTTGTATACCTTCCCCCTACCACCCACTAGAGGTGAATAGCTCACTCAGGAAATCTGCGCGCTCGACTGGCGTCATCGGCCTCGGCTGAGAGTAGTCCTCCAGCATGGCGGTCAGCAATTCGGTGTTGATATACCGCCCATCATAGAACACATGACGATCAATCAATTCCTGCCGCAGCTTCAACGACTGCATCTGGTCGAAGAAGAGATTGCCCAAGCCGTAGTGGATGAAACCATCACCATAGAACTCGATGCCCAGGGGCAGGTGGGCTTGACTCCCGCTCACGATCACCGCCCCGGCATCGATTACTTCTCGGAAAGCTGCCATCTGGGCTGGCACAATAACCGACCCTTCCGCCCATTGGAATGTGAAGATCAACTGGTATCCCTCAGCTCGCAGGCGTTCAACCTCAGGCAAAAGCCGATCGGTATCGCATGGCGCCGCTCCGGGTGAGGTTGAGGTCGCCCAAGCTCCAGAGGGGCCGACTGCGTTGCAACCCAGAAAAGCCAATCGATTTCCGTTGTGCTCCACCAGAGCCGCCTGTAACGCATTCTCCAAGTCTCCACCACCACCGAACGTCAACCAGCCGCGCTGGTGATATTGCTCAAGTGAATGAAGAAAAGCCTCCTGCCCATAGTCCATGACGTGATTGCCAGTTAGTTCGACCAAGTCCACGCCAATATCCTCCAGCAATACCAAATGACGAGGATCGCTGCAGAATATCAAACTAGTTTGGAAGGGATCGGGAGGCGGGCACGATTCGGTGAAGGACACCTCGTGGCTGACATGCGCCAAGTCGGCCTCCCGCAACCAATGCCCGATTTTCTCGCCCGGATAAGTCGCCCCGTGGATATTCATCTTCCAAGCTGTAGAACGGGTAAGGGCGGTGGTGCCGGTCATCACCAACACTGTCATACGGTCAGGATCCATGTTGGTCGAAGGCCAGTCGAGAACTTCAGCCATAATCGCGATATCCAAAGGATCACCGCTCAAGCCAAATTGAACAATAAGCGGATACGATAGGAGATCGAAATCTTTAGCGATCGGTGAAATCCCGTCCAATTCAAGTACTTTCCAGCGGGGCTCGATGTCTTCAAAGGGGATAAGGGCGAAGGCTGAACGGGTAGTCCACGCGATCTCGAGCAAGTCGTCCTTCGCTACGACATTGCGTTCACCCTCCGCTGGCGGACCCAGAATCCCCGCCATGGCGGCAGTGGTCGAAGCCGAGGCATACACCCTTACCGTCCCGGCACTTCCACCGGTCCATACCTCTCGAAGTCCATCCAAGCTACCCTGATCTTGTACGGTGGGGAATGGAGCTACAAAGGCATAAACCCACTCCGATAATGGCAAGTCAGCGTCAGGTTCAACGCGAACTCGCGCCTGCGCCTGATCTTCGACAAGCTCGACATAATCCCTACCACCATGGCTGAGAAGATCGAGTGATTCGCGCAATGCGGGGGGAAGCGCTGGTGAAATCCATACCGTCACCCGATCGGGGGTTATGGTGGCCTGTATAGGCTGGAAGGCGGTCGGGCTGGATGTTTTAGCCACGGCTATCTCAGGTGAAGAAGTGGAGATCAGAGGGGTGATTGGCACGGTTGGCGGGGAGCACGCGCCAAGGAGCACAGCACTCAAGCCGAGAGATAAAAGTATGATGGGGAGATTTATGTGTGCTTTTTGTGTCACCATTCTGGGACCATTATCCCACGCTCAACACTTCACGGGAAACGCTTAATTATCTAAAAAGACCGCCAGTAAAGTTAAATGCATGCTTCTAGATTCGATTTTAAGACAACGGGGCTGTCAAGAAACAGCCCGTTTGTCGAGCACCAAACTTTTATAAGTTGTCCGACAGAATGCTCAAACCAAACCTACCTGCCTCCAACTGATCTGCACTCGCATCGGTCGCTCAAAAACAACAGGCTGCGACGCTCTCTGGTAAGAGCATCGATCTATTCAAAGATGCGAAGTTGCGGTCAGATCGCTGGGTTAGCTTCCCCCGTCCCCTAATTCACCCACCCGTTTCAGCAGACCAAGCACCATTAATCCGAGCTTGACACCCTCGCCAGTGCCTAACCTTGGCTGCTCACCCTGGCTCTCGGCGCGTTTAATCAAGAGGTAGGCAGCCCCCACCCCGGTCAAGGCGCCGATTACCGCTCCTAGAAGCAGCGTATTTGCCTTCCAGTTCCCTTCATCATCCATTATGTTCATCCTCAATAGGAACGAAAAATCGAAACAATGCTCCCCACTGCAGCTTCCAACATCGCAATGACCGCCTGAACCACAAGCATCGGTCTAGCCACACCATCCGCGCCCTTTTGCGTCCCCCTCTCCACACGGGCAATGATCGATTGTAACCTATGGAGCGGATCCGGCAGCCAATCGAACAACCAGAAAACGCCATACGTCAAACCAGCCAACACAATGAGTACAATCAATCCGAGCACGAACAATGGGATCAAGACCACCACAAGGGCTACATCCGCCCAGACAGTGACCGCACCAAACTCCGCCTGCCAAACCCAAAATACCAATGCGGCGAGGATCATAACCCCCATTCCCAAGGGTAGATAGATTTGCAACCAAATCTGGCGCCTGGTCTCGCGTGCCGCCTTATCGCTGAAGGGGCTCTCAGGTGGCAATCCACCACTCATTCGGTCAAACATATCATTACTCCACTTGCCGCGGGTTGATAGGTGAGGTTGCAAAGCATCACCTTCTTGTGATAATTTAGCATCCAACGAGTCGACCAACCCAGGTTCCACCAGTGAGTATTGTAGCACGCTCAAACCTCTATGCGGTAGGCAATATAGATGCCTCCAGCTTATTAAACAATCTAAAGTGGGTTAAAATGATACTGCCTCGAAGGAGGGATGTATGACTGACTTTCCCGGCAAAGGTACAGTAGCCGTCCTCAAGACCACACCAGATAACATCCTGGAGGACATCCAACAGGTGATGCGGTTGGCGAATTTTGAGACTGCCCTGCCAAAAGGGATAAGGACCGGTCTGAAGATCAATATCTCCTGGCAGACCTGGTATCCCGCATGCTCGTCAACCCCCTGGCAGATCGAAGGCGTGATTCGCACCCTCCAGGCGGCTGGCTATGACGACCTGGTAGGGGTGCATAACGACACGGTGGTTGTCGATACTCGCGTAGGTGAGTTCAACAACAAACACCGCTTCGTAACTGACAAGTACGACATCCCCTGTATCTATCTCTATGAGGAAGATTTCGAGTGGTTTGAGTACAAGCCCAAGCGGCCCATGCTTGTGCTAGATGAGGTCTACCCCAAGGGCATCTTTATCCCCAAGGACCTGGTCGGCCTTAATATGATCCAACTACCGACGGTAAAGACCCACGTCTTTACCACCATAACTGGCGCCATGAAAAACGCCTTCGGCGGACTGCTCCATCGCAATCGTCATTGGACCCACGCGGTGATCCACGACACACTGGTGGATTTGCTGACCATCCAGCACGAGATCCACCCTGGCTTGTTCGCCGTCATGGACGGTACCTTTGCTGGCGACGGTCCCGGTCCACGCGCCATGCGTTGGCACCAGAAGGACATCCTGCTGGCTTCTTCTGACCAGGTAGCGATCGACGCCGTCTCGGCAAAGCTGCAAGGTTTCGATCCCATGGGACTGCGATTCATCCGCCTGGCGCATGAGATGGATCTGGGTGTAGGAGACCCGAGGCAGATCAAAATCGTAGGTTACGATATCGAGCAGGAAGAGCCGTGGGGCTTCCAGATGACCGACACCTTCGCCAGCCGAGGCCAGAAGGCGATATATCACGGTCCGCTCAAACCGTTAGAAAAAATTCTACTCCAAAGCCCATTGGTGCCCTGGGCGTATTTCGCCAGCAACTTCTACCACAATGTTTTTTGGTACCCATTCATCGGACGCCAGCGGGTCGAGTCAGCATTGGAGAACCTCTGGGGCAAATACTTCAAAGACTACGGTGATGGTCAGGTGGTCATGCCTGGAATGGAACCAAAAACCGTCGCTCAAGCTGTAATCGGGTTGGTGGCTTTGGTGGCGCTGGTAATCTGCGGTCTATACCTACTATTTTAACCCGATCCCTAATCCCTGATCCCTAATCCCTAGTCCTTAATCCTTACTCCTCAGGTGTGGAAAGAGGATCACCTCTCGGATCGAAGCTTGATCAGTAAGCAGCATTATCAGCCGATCAACCCCCAAACCAAAACCTCCATTCGGTGGCATACCATAGAAGATAGCCCGCAAGTAGTCTTCATCCACTGGATGGCGTTCCTGGTCATCCACCGCATAATCCCGCCCCATCTCTTGGAATCTCTGTTCCTGATCAAGGGGATCGTTGAGCTCGGTAAAGGCGTTGCATAATTCCATACCCCCCACGAAACCCTCGAAGCGCTCAACCGTGTTTGGGTCGCCCGGGACGCTCTTAGCGAGTGGGGAGATATCACGCGGGTAGTCGTAGACGAAAGTCGGTTGGATGAGATCTGGCTCGAGGTAGTGATCCAGAAGCGACTCGATTAACTTCCCTCGGGTGGACTGTTCCGATGGCTCATGGCCTTGAGCGACCATCTCCTGCCGTAGAGAGTCGGCTGTAGGGTGTTCAGCAATATCAATCTTAGTCTTATCGACCAACGCCTCTCTCAACTGAAGACGTTTCCAGGGCGGTGCTAGGTCAATTGTGTGCCCTTTGTATTGAATCGTCGTCGACCCGATTACCTGGTCTGCGACGTAGGCTACCATTTGCTCGGTCAGCGCCATCACATCCCGGTAGTCAGCGTAGGCCATATAGAACTCGAGCATAGTAAATTCGGTATTGTGCTTGAATGAGACGCCTTCATTGCGGAAGTCGCGCCCGATCTCATAGACCCGCTCAAACCCGCCGACTAAGAGTCGCTTGAGGTAGAGCTCGAAAGAGATACGAAGGAAAAGGTCTTGATGAAGCTGGTGGTGATGAGTGGTGAAGGGGCGTGCAGCCGCGCCACCGTAGATAGGCTGCAGAATGGGCGTTTCGACCTCAATGAAACCTCGATCATCCAAAAAATGCTGCAAAGCGCGCACGATTTTGGTACGTGTGCGGAAGATGTCGCGCACTTCCGGGTTGACCGCCAGGTCGGCATACCGCTGGCGGTAACGCGCTTCCGGATCGGCAAAGGCACTGTAGACAACCCGTTTCTCGTCAACGATTTCTTCTTTGGATGCCGGCAGCGGGGTGAGTGCCTTCGCCAGCATGATAATGTCAGCAACATGTAATGTGACCTCGTTGGTGCGGGTGCGGAACATCGTACCTTGAGCCTGTACGAAATCACCCAGGTCAAAGGTCTCATTGAAAAGGGCCATCCGCTCATCGCCGAGGTCGTCGAGTCGTAGATAGAGCTGCAAGCGGCCAAATCCGTCCTCGATGTGGGTGAAGGTCGTCTTCCCCATTTTCCTGATAGAACGCAACCGTCCGACCACCGTCGCCTCCACCGGCTCACCTTCGGCTTTTGACTCAAAATCCAGGATTGCCTCCTGGGTCGTATGGGTGCGATTTGCCTGGCGAGGGTATGGTTCCATTCCCTCTTCTCGCAAACGGTTTAGCTTCTCCAGACGTACACGCTCAAGTTCGGTCAGTTCAATCATCACTTTCGACATCCTTTGGCATGATTAATTTGCGACCATCAACATCGCTCTTTGAGCAGGATTCAAGAACGAGGCCAACGTAATCATTCCAGTCAACTTGTCAGGTTTAACTCCTCCTACCGGTAACTCCTATGGATCGTGCTTACCATGGTGGTGAAACCGATTAAGAACCTCTTTCTCAACATCTGCGTAAACTGGATCTTTAACCCACGGCAAGTGTACACGAAAAGAACCCCGCGCGGCATAACCTGCGCGGGGCACCCTTTGGGTCCCCAATGTCACTTTATCTTGACGATGCGGAAACGCAGCGCGCCTGCAGGAGCTATGACCTCCACCTCATCACCCACCTTGTGGTCGAGCAGTGCCTGACCAAGTGGTGATTCATTGGAGATTAGTCCCGCCTTTGGGTCGGCTTCCGCCGCCCCGACGATAGTAAACGTCTCCCGCTTTTTGCCGTTTTGTTTAACGACCACCGTGCTCCCAATACAGACCACATCGGTCGTTTTTCCGGGTTCTATCAGCTTAGCCTGAGAAACTATATATTCAACTTCAAGGATGCGGCCTTCAATGAAGGCCTGTTCGTTCTTGGCAGCCTCGTACTCAGCATTGTCGATTAACTCACCCCCCTGCATCGCTTCACGTAGTCGTTGGGCGACCTCTTGTCGCCGGACTGTATGCAGATGCTCAAGTTCGTCCTCGAGTTTTTTCAGGCCGCTGGCGGTGAGATAAACTTCGTGGTTCCCCATTGTTCTCTCTAGTCATGTGTCTGCATACTATATGCAGTTTATTGAGCTTATCTAGATATAAAGAACGAACTGAGAGACTGCTCTCAGCCCGAGTGATTTTTCACGGTTGGATAATAGCATACCTTCATCTCCATGTCCAGTGGGTTTAGAGTTAGTAGCACATATCAATTTAAAGAGGATCTCCTGCTAAAAGAGTGGGCAACTGATCTCTCGACTTTTTATTATGACCTTGAACATTCTAGACTGGGTTACCTGTTGCTGAATTGAATTTAGAAAGCCCAGCCAATGCGCGGAGGCTGAATTCACGCCGGTGTCAATCTTTAATGAAGTCACAACCACGCTCATTTTAAATGTCATTCCGAGCGCAGCGAGGAATCCCATAGGTGGTTCTTTTAAGAAGTTGCGTGACTACTCAGCCTACCCTCCCGCAGGTTACGACTGAGAGCATTTATTAGTTTGAATATCCAGTCGAGACGCGATTCTATGTCAAAACAACATCTAAACCTGCGGGAGGGTGCGCAGTTACGAGGTTACATCATTAGAGATTCATCGCTATAGTC
>JAUVOZ010000075.1 GCA_030598885.1 Anaerolineae bacterium
GTTTTTAATCTGCTTCGAAAATGCCGTTGGGTAGAAGGTTACCTTTGGCCAAGACCTGATCGTGACTGGTTGACAAATTTGCAGCATGAATTAAAGGATCCTGAACTTATCGGCCAGCTGCATGACTTCCGGACCATGGTTCAGCGTTGGCAAAGGGCTATGCCGTTGCCGATT
Source organism: Anaerolineae bacterium (assembly GCA_030598885.1). Taxonomy (GTDB): domain Bacteria; phylum Chloroflexota; class Anaerolineae; order Anaerolineales; family E44-bin32; genus DUEZ01. Next base: position 175 of record JAUVOZ010000075.1, read on the forward strand.
GATCAGCTCATTCTCACTCTGGCTCAAGATCTCTTATCAGAACCAGAGGACTTGGCGGTAACATACAAGTTGGCAGTCTTCCTCCGAAGGGTAAGTGACGCAAATCCTGAATGGCGATTACCCGAGTTCGCCGGTGAGTTGGAGTTAATTGCCATGAATGAACGACGATTCCTCGGCCTTAGCCAGGATGACCTCGGATTTGACCCGGAGCAGCATAAAGGGGAAGTCGTGGTGGCTACAATTCATAAGGCGAAAGGGCTGGAGTGGGATCGTGTGTACCTGATGTCGGTCAATAACTACGACTTTCCCTCAGGAGAACCCCACGACACTTTTATATCGGAAAAATGGTTTGTACGTGGAAGATTGAACCTGCAGGCAGAGTTGCTGGCTCAGTTGCGAGCGTTTCTTGAGGATGAACCAATGGCCTCATATAAGGAAGGCATGGCGACCAAACAAGCTCGGTTGGGTTATGCTGCCGAGCGACTACGTCTACTATATGTGGGTATCACCCGAGCCAAGGAGGAATTAATCATCACATGGAATATCGGGCGACGGAGAGACAAGAAGCAGTCCACACCATTCGTCGCCCTGCAGGCTTTCTGGGAGGGGATCATCGATGACCCTGCCGACTGATTTTCAATTCAATCAAGCCAATCTCCAGGATTACGTTGACTGCCGGAGGAGATTTCAACTGCGATACCTGCTACAAATCGCATGGCCAGCGATCGGGGTCGAACCAGCCCTGGAGCATGAACGGTTACTTCGATTGGGTGCAGAACTTCATCGCATGATCCAGCAGCATACGCTGGGGGTGTCGGAGGAACGGCTTAATCGGGTTGTGCAGGATGATGACCTCAACCGTTGGTGGCAGAATTATCTACAGTTCTTACCAGCGAACCTGCCCCAAGAGCGCCATCCAGAAACATTATTATCCGCACCCATTGCTGGTCATCGTTTGGTGGCTAAGTTAGACCTGCTGGCGATAAACCCAGGCGAAAGGGTGGTAATTGTCGATTGGAAGACTTCACTCCGGCGACCATCAAAACGTTGGTTGGTGGAACGTCTGCAAACCAGGGTTTATCGCTATATGATCGTCAGAGCTGGTTCTTATCTTAACCGGAGTGAGCCCATCCACCCGGAGCAAGTGGAGATGATTTACTGGTTTGCCAATTATCCCGGGAGGCCTGAGCGTCTCGATTACGATGACGTTCAATACAAGGCGGATGATGTGTTTCTTAATTGTTTGGTAGCGGAGATCGAAGGCTTGGATGAGGGTGAATTCGATCTGACGGATCAGAATGAGCGATGTCGATATTGCTATTACCGATCTCTTTGTTTGCGGGGGGTGAAGGCGGGAGAGATAGACGGTTTCTGGGAGGAGATAAGGAGTTCAAATAATCACGACGCCGATTTGGAATTCGACCAAATTGCCGAAAGTGAGTATTAATGCAGGGTGCGGTTACAGTGAAAATTTATCTTGTGAATCATGACTACCATGTAGCCGCAGGCTTTAGCCTGCGATACGCACCCTAAAGGTGCGGCTACAGTGAATATTTATCTTGTGAATCATGACTACCATGTAGTCGCATGCTTTAGCATGCGTTGCGCACCCTAAAGGGTGCGGCTACAGCGAAGATTTTCCACGTGAATCATGATTACCATGTAGTCGCATGCTTCAGCATGCGTTGCGCACCCTAAAGGGTGCGGCTACAGCGAAGATTTATCTTGTGAATCATGACTACCGTGTAGTCGCAGGCTTTAGCATGCGTTGCGCACCCTAAAGGGTGCGGCTACAGTGATGCTAGAGCCAATCGAATACCATTTACAAACTGACAACACCATTTATCATATCCTTCAAGTGAATGCCATGAGCTCCAGTGTAAGGATATTCATCCCAAGCCTGAACCAAACCTCTCCTTACAGGATTTTTAGCAATGTATCGTATTTGAGCAGACAACTCTTCATTTTGTCGAATGATATGGTCAAAGAATCCTCTTTGCCAACGATACATCGGGCGATGTTCACCAAGCCAGAAGCCTGATTGCTGTTTAAAATCTACTATTGCTCTCCATGCATCTGCCGAAGAAGTTGTTCCTCGTAAGATCAAATGTACATGCTCTGGCATGAAGCAGTAGATTAATGCCATACAGTCATTTTTCTTAATCGCAGAGACCAAGAATTTTATGAATAAATCAACCACCGGTGTGTCAATGAAGAGAGGTCGCTTTTTTTCTATACACACTGTGAAAGCTACTGTTACCTCGCCATGGTAAGCGTCACGTGGCAAGCGGTGTGGGTTCTGTCGAATTTGATCCTTCAGAATTGGCAAGATTTTCCCCCCATATCATAATGTAGCCGCATGCTTTAGCCTGCGTTGCGGACCTAAATGGTGCGGCTATTATGGATGCAATGGGAGCTGGATGCGAAAAGCACTCCCGCCGCCGGGATTATCCTCCACCCATATTTTTCCCCCATGGGCGGTCACCGCCATTTTGGAGAAGGCAAGACCTAGTCCTGTTCCACGGCGTCGGCCTGCGACTCCAGGTACTTGCGCGAACCGTTTGAAGATCCGCTCCCGGAACTCCTCAGGCACTCCAGGACCGGTATCGGCAACAGTAATGATCACCTCATCCCCCTCACATTTAACCTTAAGATCGATCTGCCCACCAGCAGGTGTAAACTTCAGGGCGTTGTCAAGCAAATTGGATAATACTCGTCGAAGTTTTTCGTCGTCCGCGGTGACCTCAGGCAATCCATCGGCCACATTGAGATTGAGAATGATGCCGTCCTCGTTAGCCTCATAGACGAAGTTCTCAATCAATTCTTCACATAAGACATCTAATGATAGGGATTGTAGTGAAAGGCTCAACTCGCCTGATTCAAGCTTGGCGATATCGAGTAGGGAATTTACCAAGCCCAGCATTTGCTGAACGCTGTGGTTGGAAATCGAAAGCGCCTGCTTGACTACCGGTGACGCTTCATCATCGGCTTGTGCCTTGTCAAGCAACTTGATGCTGCCAAGGATGGTTGTCAACGGGCTACGCAAATCGTGAACGATCATTTCTGTGAGTTGTTCGCGTGTCTGGCTAAGCTCGCGTTCTTCGGAAATATCACGCAGAACCACCAGCCAACCTATCAATTGATCGTGAATATCATGCACTGGAGCTTCTGAACGCTGAAGAGTAGAACGACTGGGATGCTCGACCTCAAATGTGGAAATACCCCATTGTAGGGGTTGCCTACTTCGTAATGTGGTTAGGATATTCGCCAGTTCGTCTGATTGATAGCCGAGGTGGTCTGCCATATGCAACTTCTCATCGGAGAGGTTGCTGCCGACAAGCTCATCAACCCGAAGTCCGGTAAGCGTCTCAAGCTGCTGGTTGGCAAGGACGATCTTACCTTGGGTATCGGCCATCAACATGCCTTCCTGAGTGGAGTTCAGGACCGCCATCAATAGGTTATGGCTCTCCCGGATGCGACGGAAAAGGTCGGTATTTTCGAGAGCGATCGCCGCCTGGCTAGCAATAGTCTGTGCGGTACGAATTGCATTCTGGTCAAAAAAACGCTCAGCGTGATTGAAAACCTCTATTAGACCCAGAGTCTGATCACCCACAATGAGTGGAACAGCTAACAGAGTACCAGCTTGGCAAAATTCGGCCAGATAGCGGTGGTCGCCTGCACTGGGAGCATCTTTCAGACTCCATTGAACCGTCTTTCTTTCCTTGAGGCAGGTGGCAAGGGTTGGGACGTCATTGGTGGTGATAGATTCATGAGAATGTCCGTTTACTGGTTTCCCGTCTTGGATGGCTGCCTGTGAAATTAAAGTACAGCTTACGGGATTCCATCGAGATACGCGAGCGCCGTCGGCTGAGAGAGCGACGGCCATGCTGTCAGCTACAGCCAATGCCACGGCCTCACTTTCATAACTGGCGGCAATCTGAGTGCTGGCCTGGTAGAGCAAAGACTGTTCACGGAAGTGGGTTTCGATCTGTTGATAAAGCGTAGCATTAGCTAACGCCACAGCAGCTTGCCGCGCAATCTGAGCTAAGAGATACTCATGATCTTCGGTGAAAGCCCCCGAGGTGGATGCCTCGACAGTGATGACTCCCAGGACGCGTTCCTGGCTAAGGATTGGTATGGCTAATAAGCTTCGTGTGACACTGGCACACCGATCTGTGCAATATGAATCTTGGAGGACATCTGGCACGTTGCAAATCTCCGCAGATTGGTATACCCGTCCGAGCACGCCCAGATTTGTGGGGTGGATCTTGTTCGAATCAGTGACCGGAGAGTCAGTGGGGTAGCCTCGATGGGCGACGATGCGTAAACCTTCAGATTCAGGTTCGTATATCGAAAGGTGACCAATTGTTGTCTTAGGTACGTTCAGCGCGTGGGTAAGAATGACCTCGAAAAGTTCATCCGTGTTTAGCATTGCAGTCATTTCGCGCCCAACAGCATCCAAAGCGGCGAGCTGGTCTACTCTGCGGCGTAGAGCTTGATCGGTTTCAGCGTGGGCACGGGCGTTAGCAACCGCGAGTGCGGCTTGTGCAGCGAAGGTCTTCAACATATCAACCTGATCAGTCCGGAAACGCTGAGGCTCTGAGAAGTAAACCGATAGTTGACCAATCGTACCGGAGGGGGTGATAAGCGGGAAGTCTGCAAATGCGTATATTCCCTCTGCATGCATCTGCTCAATGATAGGTTGAGATAGTTTAGATATGGACACGTCTGGTACAAGGACTGGTGTCTCGCTGTGGTACGCCTGGATTCGTTCCCGATCCTCTTGAGGAATGGTCTTCCATGCTTGTGTGAACTCGGTGGAAAGGTTAATCGCTCGGGCGAGAAACAGGTGTCTAAAATCCCTATCGAAGAGGAATATGGCGGACTTTTGCCCACCACCGACACGGATCATCGATAAACAAACCAATTCCAGAGCTCGTTCCGGGTCAAGGGTCGAGCTCATGGAAGCGGTGATTTCGTTAAGCATGGTTAACGCTTGGGCTCGATTTCTTGTTTGTTCGTAGAGCAGAGCATTTTCGATCGCAACGGATGCTTGTCCGGCTAGAGTCGCTACGACATCAAGGTCCGTTTGGGTCAATATTCCACTTGGGTTAGTGTGAAAGACAATCAGACAACCAATGGTGCGATCTGAGGCGAGAAGAGGTACTCCTAACCAAGCTTGTGGGGGGGTGTGCTTATGAGCTAAATCCGCTTCACTCAATACCCGCAGGGCTTCGCGCGGTATGAGGATGGGTTCACCAGTACGAATAACACGATCAGACAGGCTGTCAGCAATGGGCCTACTAGACCAATCCTGCTGGGTGCCATTTATCACTGCTAGAGGGTAGGAGATTAAGTCATCATCAGGATTGTGGAGTGCGATATAGAAGTTGTTGAGCTGGAGCAGATCTGTAACTTGAGAATAAATCGTTCTCAGTAGAGCCTCTAAATCCAAACTTGTGGGCATTGCCTGGCTTACACGACTGATGGTTGAGAGCTCCTGGACACGTCGCTTGAGGTCGCGCTCAGCGACCGTCAGATTGCGCACAATCGGAGATACGGTTGCTACTATGACACCATAAATAACAAAGGTCACTTCTTGCAGGAAAGCGTATGTAGCAGCACCGAGGATGGCAAAAGGAATCGGAATAAGAGCAACCAACACCAAGATGAAATATTCACGTCGATCAATTATGCTTATGTTTTGAACGCGACGATCGAGCCAGTGGAGGGCGAGAAATAGGGCGCTAAATGATAAGACAAGGCCAAGTGCCGGCAATGTAAGGGGTAAGCTCTTCGAATCGATGAGAAAGTGGCCTCCTAGGAGTAGGTAGACCGCCATAGCGCCGGATAAGCTTAGGACCTGACGGCTGAACGAAGAAGCTCCAGCTTTAATTTGCAATAAAATACCCAGAGGTGGATCTGCTACGCGTCTTTGCCAAAGCACATGAATTAGCTCGCCGAACACCATGCCGATCAGCAAAGCCAAGCCGGCTGTTCCAGGGCCGAGCGCGATACCTAATGGCAGACTGATAGCATGCGTTAAGCTGGCTTTTGCCTCTGCAACAGGTATAGGAAAGTTTACCAAGAACGCAACTAGCGCCGAGCCTAGAAGGATCGTCATCCAATTAAATTGGAAACCTGCTGAAGGGCGAAGCCAGAGGATAAGGGTGATCATCCCAGCTAAAGCCAGGATCCACCAAAGGTGGCGCGACCAGTTAGGGGGATTTTCTTTCCTCATCATCTTCCGTGTCTGTTGTATTGATCTCCATTTACCTGCATGATCGTGTTCACCCTTGCCCGGTTGTCTAGGGCGTGGGTGTCTTGCTCGGTGTTGTAGTCGAGGTCGCAGTTATCGTAGCGGTTGGGGAGGGAAGCGTTGCTGTGGCTGAAGGAGTTGGTGTTGGGGTGTCTGAAGGGCTGGTCGTCGGCGTACGTGTTGGACCTTGGCCAGATAATTCTGCGACGTGTGTTTCCGCCATAGCACGCGTCTCAGGTCGAGCATTCTCTAAACTAAGGACCCATCTCCACTCACGGATCGCAGCATCAAGCTGGTTGATGTTCTCATATACTTGGGCTCGTAACGCATAACATTCCGCGAGTTTTATTCCCCGAATTGTAAAATCTGTCTCTTGGTTGGCGGATGCGATCGCTGGGTTGATGAAATCGATAAGAGCGTCATTAAAGTTACCTATTAGAAAGTGCGCTCGACCAGTTGAAAACAGAATGTCAAAGGTAGCTAAACTATAACGACGAGCCAGGGTCAAATCATCAATTGCAGCCTCGTACTCACCAATTTCGAGGTTGAGAATGCCGCGTGCCAAGTAAGCTGGTGAGTAACGATCCTGAAGTTCTAGAGCACTATTTAGGAGTGTCAACGCTTCTTCATATTCACCTAAGCCTATCTGTGCTCTTCCAAGAGAGGTTAAACCGCGGTGATCATCGGGTGTGTAGATGACGTATGTCTTGAGGGGCCATAAGGCAGCAGAGTGGTAGCCTGGATCAAAAGTATCCACACCGATTGCTACGTAAGCACGACCTACTGCCAGGTAGCCCAGAAGTAGAGTTGGGTCGTTAGCGCTACCTTCAAGTGCGTTCTCTAAAGCTTCTTGGGGTTTGCCTAGGTTGGTTTGGGCTTCACTAAGGCGGATGTAAATCATCGGGGTCGTAACACCCTTTTCAAGGGCGGCTTCCATCGTAGTCTCTAACTTAAGCCAGAGCTTGCCTGATGAGTAGTATGTTCCTAATTCCAGGTAAGCCTCGGTCATAGAGGGATCTAGCCTTAACGCACGGTTGAAGTCATTTAGAGCAGCGTCGGTATTACGCAACAGTAGAGCGCGCCCTCGCCCAAGATACGCCGGTGCATAATCAGGGTCGGTATTTACCGATCGGTCATAAGCCTTAATCGACTCGGCAATTTCACCCATTAGTCGCAGGGCTTCCCCTCGGAAATAATGAGCATCGGGAAGATCGGAGTCGGCATCGGTCACTTGGGTCATGTACTCCAATGCAAGCTCGTAGTCACCTCGAATAAGGGCCTTTATGCCAGAGTCATAAGCTCCGTAAACATGGGGTGTTACTCCCAGAACCAGGGTAGGAGTGGAGGAAGCTGACACCAGCATTGAAAGCGGTGTTCCGGCGAGTTCGGTTGAGATGGGAGTACGCATTACGCGGGTGGCGGCGGGGATGAGCGTGGCGGTGGGTGTTCCAGGCAAGTGAGTGGATGTCGCGGTTGGACTGACCGGTGGCAGGGTGGATGCGGGTCTGTAGGGTTGCCTTCCCGCTAGTGCTCCTAGCCAGGGTCCGATGATTTGTGCCAAACCCCAGATAGCTACGATAGCAACCAAGCCAACCGCACCCGAACCGACCCATTTCCAAGGGATCTGGATATCACGCTTGATGGATGGTCCGGTGGCGATCGCGGCCACCTGACGGCGTGGAATTCGAACGGCAGATGCAATTTCAGCTTCCTCTGGCGTTCGAGCACCCAGAATAACTAACCCTCGCATGGCAGCCCGGTTTGTCGGATCTAACTTGATGGCTGATTCAAGGCAGTAAATTCGTTCACGCTTAGATTCAACAACCGCGCTCATCCATATCCAGTACTCGGCGTTGGACGAATCAGCGCGCAATAACCGCGAAAGCAGGTCTCGGGCCCTAGATCGGTCCCCCGCTCGGGCAGCCGCGATAGCCTCGGTGAGCATAGTTTTTGATGGCGTGGCCACTGAAACACCCCTTTTTATCGCTCGAAGTCTAGCATAGCGTAACTGATCGCACAACGGTACTCACGTTGGTATAATCTGCATGCCATGTTCATAGTGAGGAGTATTATTTTCCTGGTTTTCACCATTCCACTGCTTGTTGCTTGCGCTGGTTCACCCATTGAATATACTCCGCAACCGACCCAAACATTGAGGCTTTATCACACAGTAACATTATCCCCTACAGTTCAAACTACATTGCCAACTCTTCCAACTCCACCTCCGCTTGGACCAACAGCAACTCCATTTGTTCATGTCGTGGTGAGCGGCGATACTCTGCTCGGTATCGCCATTCGCTATGGGGTCAGCTTGGATGAGCTCTTGGTGATTAATCCCGGTATTGATCCGCGCATACTGAGCATTGGTCAGGAGGTCATCATCCCCAGTCCCGGGGACGAATCGGCTGGGGCTTTGCTCCTGACACCGACGCCGGTGCCTATTGACCTCTCACCTGTTCGTTGTCACCCTATTCCCTCTGGAAGCTTGTGGTGTCTTACAACTGCGCGCAACACGACTTCCGCGGATATTAGAGGTCTTTCAGTGCTAGTGACCCTGATTAATCCAGCCGGTCAGCCTCTGGCGTATGCACCAGCTTACAGCCCGTTGGATCTAATTCCAAAGGGTAGTCTGATGCCACTTGCTGCCTTCTTCCCTGATCCACCATCTGATTATGTCAACGCAATCGCGACCCAGCTCAGTGCGGTCCAAGTGGGGGAAGAGATTATCCGTTATACAGACTTGATGGTAGAGAAGACAATTAGTGAGCGCGGATCTGATGGACACCGATGGCGTGTACTAGGTGAAGCGACATTGCCGGGGTCATTCCATGGATCTGCTGCCAGGATCAATGTGCTTCTGCTGGCTTTGGATGCCACCCAAGAGGTTGTGGGCTATAGCAAATGGGAGGCTGAAACTACGCTTGAGCTAGGAGGCAGTGTGGATTTCGATATA
>JAUVOZ010000149.1 GCA_030598885.1 Anaerolineae bacterium
AAAAGCCTCAGCAAGATCCTAAGAATGACGCAATTTGGGCTTCGGCATTGCGCGCGGCAGCTGGCGTGACGCGCAAAGCTGCCTCGAGCGAGAGCGATGTACTGCGGGCGGTGACTGAAGAGTTGAAACACCTCAAATTGAGGAGCACAGTGGCACTTCTGACCCCAGATGGCCAACTAGAAGTGCAAACGCGTCCAGTTAGCCAATCCATCGAGAACACTCTTCGACGACTGACCGGCCTGCAGATTGCAGGCTATCGTTTCGATCCCCAACAGGTCGACATCTACCGAGAAGCTTTATCCTCCGGTGAGGCCGTTTATACGACCAAACAGGCACATTCGGTTCGCCAAATAATGCCCAAAAAACTGCAACCGCTGCTGTCACGGATTATGCACTTGCTTGGTCGCGAACAACCTGCGATCGTCGCTCCTTTAATCCTGGGTGATCGTCCACTGGGGACCCTTAGCGTCACTGCAGATTGGCGGACCGCAGACGATAACCCCATGGTGGCGGCTCTAGCCGATCACATATCTATTGCTCTGGGACATGTCCGAACTCGAAAGAAGATGGAAGCCTCCTTGGAGCGCGAGCGTCTACGAAACCAGGTAGCTGAAGTCCTGTCCAGCGCGCTTGAACCATCGGTGGTGTTCGAACGGGTTATTCACCTAGCAGCCGAGATGACTAACGCCGAGGCTGGGGTGATCACTCTCATCGAACCAGACGGCGAAACCATTACCTACCCCTATTTATTTGGATTACCAGACAGTCTACGCATCCAATCCACTCCGCGCGGCCAGGGCTTGGCTTGGCTCTTGATCGAAAGCCGCACGCCGATCCTCCTCCCTGACTACAGAAAACATCCCAACGCTCTACCCCACTGGGTCGATGCCGGCGTGCGTAGCTTCCTAGGCGTACCACTGATCACCGGAGACGAAATCATCGGAGGCCTGGGGTTATTCTCCCTTACCAAAGATCGACCCTTTGGGGACGAACAGCTTGAGATAGCTCAGGCTATTGCTAGCATGGCCGCCATTACCATCAAGAACGCCAGGTCGTACGCTGAAGCCACGAAGCGTGCCGAGGAGTCTCAAGCCCTGATCCGCACTGCCAGTTCCATCGGCTCTTCGCTCGATCAAGAGATCGTACTTCAGTCCATCGCTGAACAAGCCAAAGTTCTATTGCAGGCAGATGGAAGCCGCATACATCTGGTCGACCCCGAGAAGGGCATCTTACGTTGCCTGATCGCGCTAGATCCAGAGGCCGAGGCCATTAGGGCAATTGAGCTCGAGATCGGCCAAGGAATCACCGGTTATGTCGCCGAGCAGGGCGTGCCGGTCCTGGTAAATGACCCCTCCTTGGACCCAAAGGGTATTCACATATCAGGTCCGTTGGGGGATGAACCCGAATGCTTGGTTATGGCACCACTTAAAGTTCGCCAACGAACGATGGGGGTTATGACCGTGCGCCGCCTCGGCCTCAACCGACCGTTCTCCACCTCTGACCTTGACCTGCTAACCGCTTTCGCCGCCCAGGCTGCGGTGGCACTCGAAAACGCCGACCTTTACGGTCAGATCGCAGCCCAAGCCCAGCGCTTGGAGACAGAAGTGGCTGAGCGCACCCGCGAGCTAGCTCTTTCTGAAGCCCATTATCGGGCTTTGGTTGAGACCTCACTGGCAGGCATCGTACAAATCGACACTGAAGGTCGATTCACGTATGTCAACCAAGCCTTCGCTGATTTGCTTGAAATTACACCGGAGGAGATCATTGGCAAACCCCCGTCAAGCTACAAAGGTTTTATCCCTGAGATCCATAATCTTGTGTTAGATCTGTTTCATGCGCGCATGCGCGGTGAGCGACCATCCCGCGAAGTTCAAGACCTGGAACTCATCACAAAAAGTGGCCAGCACATCCCCGCCCTGCTCGCCGCCAGCATGATCACCGACGATGAGGGCATACCCCAAGGAGCTACTGGTCTAATTTTCGATATCTCCGAACTAAAGGCGCTTGAGGCCGCGCTGCAGGCCGAACGAGATCGCCTCGATGCCCTCCTCACCAATGTCGGAGACGCGGTGATGGTGACCGATCCCAATGGGGTAATTGAGTACGTCAACCCAGGTTGGGAGCGCCTGAATGGTTACTCCGCTAAGGAAACACTGGGTAAAACGCCACGTTTCATCCAAAGTGGCCAACACTCATCTGATTTTTACGCTGATATGTGGGAGACCATCCTCAACGGAGAGACTTGGCGGGGTGAGGTTGTCAACTCCCGCAAGGACGGCACGATTTACGACGCTGCGCTCACTATCACCCCCGTGCTGAACGACGCCGGTGAAGCGATCAACTTCGTTGGTGTGCAGCACGACATCAGCGCCCTTAAAGAACTCGATCGGATCAAGTCGCAGTTCGTCTCCGATGTTTCACATGAGTTGCGCACCCCTCTCACCAACATCCGTCTCTACCTTGACCTTTTAAACAAAACCTCGGAAGATCCTACAAGAGCTTCTCGATACCTGGAGACGCTATCGCGTGAAAGCGAACGTTTGGCCAATCTGATCGACGACCTTCTCTCATTATCACGGCTGGATGCAGACGCCGTACCTTTCACCCCCACCCCGGTTGATATTAATCATTTGCTGACAAGTTTGGTTGAGGATCGAAGTACACTGGCCTCCAAGCGAGGGCTCGAGTTGAAACTTGAGGTTGATACCTCACTTCCACCGATTATTGGGGACGAACGCCTTCTTACCCAGGTATTCACCAACCTGCTCACCAATGCCATGAACTACACACCAGATGAAGGGTTGATCACTCTGCGTACCTACCAACGTTTATGGGCCAGGGGTAGCTGGGTGGTGACAGAAGTGGAGGACACAGGCTTAGGAATCCCACCGGACGAGATGACGATGATCTTCCGTCGATTTTTCCGTGGCCGTGCCGCCCAAGCTACCGCTTCAGCCGGCACTGGGCTCGGGTTAGCGATCTGCAAGGAAATCATCGATCGACACCAGGGTCGCATGACGGTTAAGAGCGACGGCGTAGCTGGCCATGGCTCACGCTTCTACGTTTGGTTGCCCTTCCCAGAGAAAGAATGACAAGGTGACGAACACCCCATCAAGCGCGACCCAATCCAGCGCGCGCCGCCTCCTCGCGTAGCGTCTCCTGCCACGCTTGCTCAGCAGGCCTGAACACCACCCCCAATTGATCCACCGCCTTATCCGATCGGTAGCGAAAAGACACGAAACCACTTCGCACCACCTCCGGCGAGATGAAAGCCGGCTGACCAAGCAATCTCAACAGCGGAGCCACGATTGCAGCCTGTGCTAGAGCCACGGAACGCGGTAACCAGATGAACGGCGGACGTCTCCCAGTAGTCTCACCCCACACGCTTAGGGTTTCCCGCATGACGAGCACATACCCAGCAAGGAAATAGATCTCACCTGGTTGGCCACGCTCCCCGGCCAGGAGGAGACCATTGGCGACATCTTCCACGTGTCCGAAAGTATAAGCACCCTCCGGAGCCCAGATCAACGGCGGCAGCCGGCCACGCACAAATAACCTGACAAAGTGCCCGAATGGCGAGTGGTCGCCAGGACCGATCGCCTGCGCCGGACAGGCAATCACGATCGGTTCGCCCGCGGCTTGGTGCCGGAGCGCTAGATTGTGCGCTTCGGCTTTGGTGCGCTCATAGTAGGTGACCGGAGGTGTACGGCGGATGAAAGTCTCATCTACCAAATCACCCCCCGTATCCCCCAATGCCGTGGTGGATGAGGTATAAACCACTTTGGGTATGCCATGTTCCGCCGCCAGGGTGAGAACATTCTCCACCCCTTCCACGTTAACCGCCCACATACGTCTTCGAGCCCGCCGGGGAATCCCCAGTTCGTACCAACCGGCGTTGTGGAAAACCAAGTCCGGCGTAGCGACACCGAATGCCGCTCCCAGCGAACGGCGATCAGTCACATCCCCCAACACGAGCCCTGCGCCCTCACTCGCCAACGCTCGCGCGGTAGCCGCATCGGGCTGTCGGACCAACAAGGTCACCTGCCAGCCTCGCTTGATTGCACCCCGGGTGAGATATTGACCAATGAACCCTGTGCCACCAGTGATCAGAACCCGCATGTTCACCTCCAACTCATAGCCGTAAATTATAGCCCATAGCGAGAGGGGATAGTTGAAACCCTAGACGTTCCTGGGTGTACATTCGAGGAAGAACGTTTAATTGTCAGATTATAAGGACTTGGCGCGAATGGTTTGCTAAAGTATAAACAGTTTGTCTGAATCATTCTCGGTGCTTGAAAGTTTGACGTTGAAACAGCCACTTGATCTGTCCAAATTGCCAAAGTGAAAATCCTAATAACGCCCGTTTCTGTCTGAACTGCGGAGTAGTATTGGGCAATTACTACCCCAACTGTCAAGCGGATCTACCGCCCCGGGCGCGCTATTGCATGCACTGTGGTCAGTCACTTCGTGCCACCACCTCGGACGACACCCAACGCCATAAACGCCTCGCAGCCGCCGCTGCCTTGTACATGGCCTCCAGCCGCACTCTTATCCGTACTTATGCCGCTGAATACCCATCCCAACCCGAGTTGGTCCTAAGCAACGTCAACCGCCGGACCCTTAGCGAAACTCATTCTGGGCTCTTCGTAACCGTCTTCTACGGAATCCTCGATCCATCCACCGGTAAGTTGAACTACGCAAACGCGGGTCATAACCCACCGTATCTCCTCAGCGCTCATGGGGACAAATCGGTCCACGCGCTGCATAAGACAGGTCCTGCCTTAGGAATTATCGAAGATGGATCGTGGGAGCAGGAGGAGATTGAGCTTGATCCAGGTGATCTGTTGATGATCTACACC
>JAUVOZ010000163.1 GCA_030598885.1 Anaerolineae bacterium
CCAATGGGTCAGGCGCGCCAGTCGGGTCGAAACCGAATGGTACCTGAAGTGGGAGAGACGGCAGACGTAAGGCGAGATAGCCAAGCAGAAGTAGGGGCAAAGCCAACCCAACCAATATTAATACCCTAGCGATGGTATCGGTCCAAAGACCAGCAATGACAAAATCCGGACTTTGAGAACGAGTTGGTATTGGCTCCAGCGAGCCCATGCGGGTAGCGTCCACGAAAGCCTGGCGGAACGCCTCGAGATCTGGCGGGGAAATGGCTAGTAACCGATCACCAGCACTAAGAATTAATATCCCTTGGTAGCCGGAGGTGGCGAAAAACTCGACTAAGCCCTCGCCCTCGACTTCCCGTCGACCGTAGACACATCCAGGCCACCACAATCCGCGATCAGGACGCAGTTTCGGCGTTACCTCATCTACGAGTCGCAAGCTGCTAATGGCTGCCAATGGAAGTTGTTCAGCTACTAAACCCCAGGTCAGATAAAACCCATCGCGATCCAGACGATAACGGGCTGTTAACAAGCCGTACAAACGATAGCCAATCAGAAGGGTCAGTGGAACCCCGACCAGCGGTAGGGCCACCCACAAGATGATCCAGGCCGAGATCGGTTCTGTGGCAAGACGATGCACAGAAGAAACGATCGCGCTCAACAGAATCGCCAAGAAGAGGCTACCGAGCAAGACACCTAGTCGACGGGGTGGAATGAAGTCCATGAGATAAGGAGTGTGGGGGTTTTTACGTAGGCGGTTAAGTGTATGTTTCGCTCGGCCCACATAAAACCCCCGCTAGGTTGCGACTAAATTTGGGATCAACCGGTTGGCGTCGGCTCTTTGACATATACCGGCTCATTCCAGTGGCGGTACTTGGGTATCCGGCCACGCACGATGTCGTCATAGAGTTGACGCAATTGGGTAGTAACCGGTCCCATCACACCGGTTCCGATTGGCCGATAATCGACCATCGTGATCGCGGTCACTTGGGCCGCAGTGCCAGTCATGAAAAACTCATCGCAGAGGTAGATTTCGGTGCGGTCGATTAGGCGTTCGACGACCTCCAAGCCAAGCTCCTCGTGGGCGAGTCTCATGATCGTATAGCGGGTGATCCCCTCCAGGATGTTCTCGGTGACCGGCGGAGTGATCAGCTTACCTCTACGCAGCATAAACACATTCTCGGCACTCCCCTCGGAGACATGCCCTTGATTGGTGAGCACCAATGCCTCATCAAAGCCAGCGACCAAAGCATCGGTCTTGATAAAGGCTGAGTTGACATAGGACCCGGTGATCTTGCCTCGCGCCGGGACAGCGTTGTCGTCGACCCGCCGCCAAGAGGAGATGGTCACATGTGCGCCTTCATCATTCTCGATATAACGAGTGAAAGGTACCGAGAAGATGGTGATTTCATCGGTCAAATCGTGCAACTTTACCCCAATAATCTCGTCAGCCTTGTAGAACAACGGACGGATGTAGATATCTTCCCGATAACCTTCACGCCGGATGAGCTCCAGGGTGATGTCCCGCAAGCCCTCCGGCGTGTAGTCGAAAGAGGCGAAAAGTAGCTTAGCCGAATTAAGCAAGCGTACGAAGTGATCCATAGGGCGAAAGATGAACAACTGCTCCTCATCAGAATTCCAGTACGCGCGGACACCTCCAAAGGCTCCGGTGCCGTAGTTCAAAGCATGGGTCATCACTCCAACTTTCGCTTCGGCATATGGGACGATCTTGCCCTTGAAATACGCATAATTGGGAAGCGTCACAATGTTATCCCTCCTACCGGGCATTAGAGTATGAATATTATACGCCTTGACGGCGTCAATTCCCGGCTGAATCATTATAGACCGCGCGCGGGTCAACCGGCAAGGAAAAAACCCAGTTCGCGGTCTATCTCAGATTGCACAAAAGTACTTCGGGCGACTTTATCAAGCCTCCCGGAACTCTCCCTCTACCACATCTCCTTCTTCTTCGCCACCATCACCACCGATGCCACCTTCGGTCTGCGGTTCAGCCTGCTGAGCATAGAGTTGCTGGCTAAGGGCGTAACTGGTCTGCTGCACTTCCTCTGTCAGACGTTTGATCTTCTCAATATCGTCACCCTTGATGGCCTCCCTCAACTCGGTAATGGCTTTCTCGATCTTCTCACGATCGTTGGCCGGCACCTTGTCGCCCAACTCACGGAGCGCCTTCTCGGTCTGGTAAGCCATTGTATCGCCCGCGTTGTGGGCATCAGCCAATTCTCGCCGCTTGCGGTCCTCCGCTTCGTGTTGTTTGGATTCCTGCACCATGCGCTCGACATCCTCTTTCTCTAAGTTGGTCGAGGCGGTGATGGTCACCTGTTGTTGTTTACCGGTGGCCTTATCTCTGGCGGTGACGTTTATGATGCCGTTGGCGTCGATGTCAAACGTAACTTCAACCTGGGGGATGCCGCGCGGCGCCGGCGGGATGCCTTCCAGACGAAATCGTCCGAGGGTCATATTGTCGGGCGCCATCGGGCGCTCACCCTGCAGCACGTGGATGTCCACCGCCGTCTGGCTGTCCTCGGCGGTCGAGAAGGTTTCAGTCTTCGCGATAGGAATCGTCGTGTTGCGCTCGATCAGTACCGTCATCACCGCGCCAAGCGTTTCCACACCCAATGAGAGCGGAGTAACGTCAAGCAGCAGCACATCTTTGACCTCACCTGCCAAAACACCACCCTGGATGGCCGCGCCGACCGCCACCACCTCGTCTGGGTTGACGCCTTTATGAGGTTCCTTGCCGGTTAATGAGCGAACCAGGTCCTGTACCATCGGCATGCGGGTCGCGCCGCCGACAAGAACCACCTCATCCACATCACTGGTTTTCACGCCGGCGTCCTTGAGCACGGCATCGAACGGCCCTCGAATGCGATCAACTAGATCCTCGGTCAACTGCTCGAACTTGGCTCGGGTTAATTTGATCTGAAGGTGTTTGGGACCAGAAGCATCAGCAGTGATGAAGGGCAGGTTGACCTCGGTCTCAGTCACTGCAGTGAGTTCAACCTTGGCCTTCTCAGATGCTTCCCGCATCCGCTGCAGAGCCTGGCGGTCTTGGCGCAGGTCGATACCCTGGTCTTTCTTGAACTCGTCGGCTACATAGTTGAGGATCCGATGATCCCAATCATCACCACCCAAGTGCATGTCACCGTTGGTTGCCTTGACCTCCACCACCCCTTCGCCGACATCAAGCAAGCTTACGTCAAATGTGCCACCGCCCAAGTCGAAGACCAGGATGGTTTCGTTTTCCAGCTTGTCCATGCCATAAGCCAGGGCGGCGGCCGTCGGCTCGTTGATAATGCGCGCCACCTCCAGGCCGGCGATCTTGCCGGCGTCCTTCGTGGCTTGACGCTGCGAGTCGTTGAAGTAGGCCGGTACGGTGATCACCGCCTTGGTGACCGGCTCGCCTAGATAGGCCTCGGCATCGTTCTTCAGCTTGGCCAAGACCATGGCCGAGATCTCCTGGGGCGTGTATTCCCGGTTGGTGATGGGGATTTTAACCCGCACATCGCCGCTGGATCCTTCGATCACCTCGAATGAAACCATCTTGCGCTCATTCTCAACCTCATCGTAGCGTCGACCCATAAAGCGCTTGATCGAGTAGACAGTGTTTTCAGAGTTGACCACTGATTGGCGTTTGGCCGTTTGTCCGACCATGCGCTCGTTACTCTTGGTAAACGCCACGACCGACGGACACAGCCGACCGCCTTCGGAGGTGCTGATCACCGTCGGATCGCCCCCCTCCATCACTGCGACGACGCTGTTGGTCGTCCCCAAGTCAATGCCAATAATTTTCGCCATGGAATATCACCTCGTAATTTATATATCAATTCAGATGTCATAGTAAGCGATCCGCGCTAGAAGATCGTTAACATGACGTTGGAGCAGTATCAGCAGAGTTGACAGACTTGCACCCATTGCAGCACCTCAATTAGTACCGCACGACCTCCATTGTCACATCCGGGTTTCACTCTAGGTTTCTTAGATATGGTATATATTACAAACTAGTTGACATTGTAAACTTAATCTGCTATACTTCTCACTCGAAATACAAACGTTCAATAAATCCAAGGAGGCCAAACATGACCACACAACCGGACATCGAAGCCCTGATCAGCGACACTCGGCAATATGAATTCGTCGATGGACTGCGTGATTTACAAATGGCGGCGATAATGGCTTTTTTTGGCGCCGTCTTTTGGTTCAGCCTTACGTTGACTGGGATGCGCTTGTTCGTGCAA
>JAUVOZ010000068.1 GCA_030598885.1 Anaerolineae bacterium
CCTTCCAGCTTTTTGCCTACCCGGTAATCGCCCGATTGAGTGGCAACCGAGGAGCTGAACCTCTGAAGCTGATGGTTCGGGTGGATCATGCACTCCAATCTGATGGGCGGGAGAGCTACTTGCGGGCTCAAGTACGTTGGGAGGAGGGCGAATACCGAGCACGGCTGACTGGAAGTCAAGACTCTGGAGTACTGTCATCTTTGGTTGTAGCAAACGCGCTGCTTGTCGTGCCGGCAGGCGTGGAAACTGTTAAGGCTGGGGAAATTCTTGAAGCCATTCTATTCGAAAGCAATTGCCAGTGAGCAAAACTCAGAACAGTCATTTACAATTATTCGCTGAAGAATGTCGATCGAGTTCAACCCTGGGTCACCCTGACGGATATTAGGAGGAACACTATCATGCCCCGGATTCGATGTCGGTACATTGATTGCATCTTCCTAGAAGAAGGCTTATGCGAGGCTGATGCTGTAGAGATTGATCCCGATGAAGGTTGTTTAACTTATACGGAATTAGAAGATATTTCCTTGGTAGAGGATGAGGAATGGGAAGAAGAAGACTTGGAAGAGGATCGGGAGGAAGAGGACGACGATATATAACTATAGAAGTCCAAGATGGCAGCTTGGAAGAACCCATCTCTCCCCATGAAATGCTGACCCTCATTTTCTGCTGACGGCGGCCCGTTTCAGCAAACTAATGTAAACAACTCCAAAAATAATTCCATCATCAAGAATTAATATCAGGATTGAATAAAAAGATGGCGCACCTTTGCGCCATATAATTTTTCCAATAATAAATCTGCAGGAGATATTTAGGTGCTTTGTCCGCTCACCATGTCCTTTGAAGGATGAGGGATTACTCGCTTGAGGGTGCAGTCCGCACCCTGTGTTTCAATGTACGATCGAGAATGTCTTCTAACTCTTTTCGCTCATTATTCTGATTGGGATGGGGAATGGGCTGAATTACCGATTCCACATCTTCCGTTTGTTGCATGGCTTGGCGGAGTGCAAACTCCATAGCAGTTGGTACTTCCTCCTTAGCCTCTTCGTCATCCTCGACTTCGATAGCCGCTTCCTTCATGCTTAGTCGGATTTGGCGTTTTTTCCGGTCGGTATCGACCACGCTAACTTCGATTTCATCTCCCACTTTTACTACATCTGAAGGATCGGAGACATATTCTGTGCTCAACTCACTGACATGAACCAAACCTGGACGCTCGGCGCCCACATCAACAAAAGCACCGAACTTTTCAAGGCGGATGACTTTTCCCTGTAGTCTCAGACCCGGTTTGATTTGATTCCATTTCAGCATGATCGGTTTGATCATGGTGAGCTCGAGCCGACTGGCGTTGGGATCCACCCGGTGAACCCATACCTCGACCTTCTGCCCTACCTGCACAACATCCTCGACTCGGTTGACATGTCCTTGCTTGACCATCGAAATATGTACTAACCCATCGCATTCAGCCCCAACGTCGACGAAAGCGCCAAATAACCCTATCTTTGTTACTTGGCCATCAAGTTTCATCGAGGGTTTTAGATCTACCAGCATATGCCGGCAGTCATTGTTTTCTTGATTTTCCACTTTCATACCTTTCTCAGGAGATCGTTTAAGCAGTCTGGGGCTAAGCCTTGGGATTATACCATGGTGCCCGAGATAACCACCGAGGGTTGGGTTAGTTCAATTAGCACGTGTGATACGTTGGTCGAATTCAATCCTATGATCTTCGATGGCGTCGGTTATGGAATTTCCTCTATACCTAATCTTCGGCGGGTAAGCAAATACCAATCGACGATGTTGTTGAAACGGTAGCTTGGGTCGATGAGTGGTCCGATAGTCACGCCCTGAACCTGATCGTCGATCGCATAATTATGGACTGGATAATAGAGTAAAAGGGCGGGGACTTGATCCTGGAACCGATGTTGGAAGTTATGATAGAGTTCGGCACGGCGACCGAAGTCGGGATTGATGCGAGCCTGTTCGAGCCAGATACTGATATTGCGGTCAGCAAAACCACCGTAATTCTGACCGGTTTCCGTTTGGGAATCATGCCAGAAAGGGTAAGGATCAGGGTCGGGGGAACGCAACAGGTCGATCTCGGTTAGCACCACCTCAAACTCGCGCGGCTCTAGGTAATCTTCAAGTAGGCTCTCAGGCTCAACCGGTTTCAAATCAACCTGAATACCGATTGCCTCCCAATTGGTCTTGAGTGTTTCAGCTACGACAGTATTGGTTGGGTCGTCAGAATAGATAAGTTCCAGGCTCAGTACTTGCTCATCTTTGCTACGCCGGTATTCAGGAGTTCCTGGTGTTGCGCCTATAGGGAGTTGCCATTCAAGCGAGTCGAGAAGCGAGGCTGCACGGTCCAGATCGAAAGGGAGAGGTTCCAAACTTTCCGAATGGGCCCAAGATGTAGTCGGTATTGGTCCGTAAGGAATCAAACCTTGGCCGGCAAGAGCGTGATTGATGATCCATTGTCGGTTGATGGAGAACAATAGTGCTTGGCGAAACTTTTTATCAGCAAGGTATTTCTTTTCGGCGTGCTTCGAGTTGAGAAAGACCAAGTTTAATCTTGGCAACTGAGTTGTATGTAAATTAAGTCCTGGCGTCTCAAGAACCTGGGGAAGGATTTCCAAGTCAACTTGCCCGATACCTTGGACTTCCCCTGCAAGGTAAGCCTCTAGTGCGGCTTGAGAATCATCATAGAAGCGAAACTCGACCCGTTCGAGGAATGGAGCTTGATCATAGTAGTCATCGAAAGCAACCAAGCTGACAACGGTTATATTTCCATCCTCAACCAGAAAGCGATCGAAGCGGAAGGGTCCGGTACCAACTGGCTGTAAATTGAATGGGTGGTCGATCAGATCAGCTGCCGAGACACCCCTGAGTAGATGATCGGGCAGCAAACCGATGGATAGGTAGTCGAGGAAGGGTGCGAAGGGTTCAGGAAGTTGAAATTGCACCCGGCGGTCGTCGAGTCGAATGATATTGATTTGTTGCCACATGGCATACAGGTCTTGCGGACCTGGATAGTCGGGATCCTGTAACTTAGAGAATGTATATATCACGTCATCAGCGATGACCGGTTCGCCATCGTGCCAATATGCATCGTCGCGGATCGTAAATGTATAGAGTGTGGCATCAGCGGAAACCGACCATTCGTCCGCCAAATCAGCAAGGGGTTCGCCGCGTGAGTTGAATCGAATCAGGCCGCTATAAAGCAGACGATCAATGTCGCGGTCTGGCTGATTATAAATATCAAGGATTGGATTGAGCCGTATTAATTGTCCGACAAGAGCCTCTGTGTAAACTCCTCCTGGGACAGGCTGGGGAGAGATAACATCTGAATCTGGCGTTTGTCCAACGAGCAGACCGACAACAAGGATCAAACCGCCGACAGCGATCAGCAATTGCCAACGTAGATTACGCATTGAAATACAGCTCTTGCAGTCCGTGGGTTTCGATAATCGAACTTAACTGCCCAGGACAACGTTGAGGATGGCGAGTAAAAAAAATACGATGCTCAAACCAATGGTGATGGTAAACAACAAACGCTCGATCCCGCGGCGGACATGGTAGCCAGAGCCTCCCATATCACCCCCACCGCCTAGACCTCCCAAGCCTGCTCCCCGACTTTGGATCAGGATGATGGCAATCAACGCGACGGAAGTGACAGACATTGCGAGGTTGAGATAAGTCGCCACGCAGGAAACCTCCTAAATCAAATGAATGGGCGGATTATAGCAGATGGCACCCACAGCGACAAGGTTTGCTTCAATCGGCTTGTCCGATCGAGTATCTTAAGTAGGCTTCAATGAATGCGTCAAGCTCGCCATCGAGGATGGCGGTTGCATTTCCTATCTCATAATCAGTTCGATGATCTTTTACCATCTGGTAAGGATGTAGGACATAGGAGCGTATCTGGCTTCCCCATTCGGGTTTGATGTGCTCACCCTTGATCTGGGCAAGCTCTTCTACTTGTTGTTGGCGTTTGAGTCCCAACAGACGGGCGCGCAGGACCCGCATGGCGTTTGTTTTGTTCTGGGATTGGGAGCGTTCGTTCTGGCACGTTACCACAAGACCGGTGGGTAGGTGGGTAATACGAATTGCGGTCTCATTCTTTTGTACATTTTGACCACCTGCGCCTGCAGAGCGGTAGGTATCAATACGCAAGTCGTCTGTATTTATGACGATCTCATCAGTAGCCTCAACTTGGGGAAGGACTTCAACTAAAGCGAAAGATGTATGACGACGATGAGCGGCATCAAAGGGAGAGAGGCGGACGAGGCGGTGGACACCCTTCTCAGCTCTCATGTAACCATAAGCGTACTCACCGTCAACCGATACAGTTACACTTTTTATCCCAGCTTCTTCACCCTCGCTCATATCGAGGATCTCGGTTGTGAAGCCGCGTTTCTCAGCCCACCGGAGGTACATTCGTTGGAGCATTGAAGCCCAATCTTGCGAATCGGTGCCGCCTGCACCTGCATGGATAGCGAAAAATGCGTTTCCACGGTCATAACGACCAGATAACTGTGCCTTGATCTCTCGCCGAGTGATCTCTTCCTCGATAACCGCAAGCTCGTGTTCGATGTCTGGTTGTAGTGCTTTGTCACCAAGGGAGGCTAATTCGAGCGCATCGTCAACTCGACGGACTAGTTCGCGCCAACCCTCGATATCCCCCCGAAGGTGAGCCAACCGACGCATCGTATTCTGAGCCTTATCCTGGTCGTTCCACAGTGTGGGATCTTCAGCGGTGCGCTCTAGTTTTGATAATTGAGCCTCACGTTCTGCAAAGTCAAAGACGCACCAGAAGATCTTGGATTCGTGCTTGGGCGCTTTCTAATGCTTGTTTTAGGTCTTCCATCTTTTTTTTATCCTCAACCGGCTTATAGGTTTGTAGGTGCGTTTGGTCGGCGCTGAAGGATTCAAAGCTTCGTAGGTGATTGGGGAGGGATTTCAACTTTGTCCATAGTCAGTAACCCATCGACAAAGGCTTTGGGTTCAAAAGGTGACAAATCGTTAAGCGTTTCTCCAAGGCCGACATATTGGATCGGGAGGTCAAGGGTACTAGCGACCGCAAAGCCCACACCCCCTCTAGCTGAGCTGTCAAGTTTGGCCAGGACTACTCCGGTTATATTAACCGCGTGGGCAAATGCTTTGGCTTGTGCAAGACCATTTTGACCCGTTGTGGCATCGAGAACCAATAAGACCTGGTGTGGCGCACCTTGAATCACCTTCCCCGCAACCCGGCAGATTTTTTTTAGTTCCGTCATCAGATTATGTTGGGTATGCATCCGGCCAGAAGTGTCCACCAGCAGGATGTCCGTGCCCCGCGCTAGCGCTGCTTGAGCCGCATCATACACCACCGCGCCAGGGTCGCTGCCTGAATGACCAGTGATTACTTCTGCGCCGAGGCGATTACCCCAGATGATCAGTTGCTCGCTGGCTGCAGCACGGTAGGTGTCGGCAGCTGCTAATAGAACCTTGTGACCTGAACTTTGCCATCGGTGGGCAAGTCGAGCGAGGGTAGTAGTCTTTCCCGATCCGTTTACACCAACCAGGATAACAACAAGGGGTCGTACATCTAGGGGCTGTTCCGACACGGATTTTAAGTGTTCTATTAGTAAGGTTCGTAGCTGCTGGAAAACCTGATCCCCGGTTGTCAATCCTTCCGAATGAGAGATCTGCTTTAATTCGTTGATTAGAGGGATTGATGTGCTTATTCCGAGATCGGCTTGGATCAGAGTCTCCTCAAGTTCCTGCCAAAAGGTGTTTGAGAGCTCAGTTGCCCCTAGCATGGAAGCCAGACGGTTGAAAGCCGTCCGGCGGGTTCTCGACAGTGCTTGATGCCATCGGTTTACATCCACCCGTTCATTATACCATCGGGGCGCGAGGCATCAGGGGAGATGGGCGCCTTCTAGCTCCAGAAGGGCTCGTTTGGTGTTCACCCCTCCCTTTCCCCCATAACCGCGCAGCGAACCATCGACTGCCAACACACGGTGACAAGGGATGATAAGTGGCATGGGGTTGTGGCTGAGTGCTTGCCCGACAGCTCGTGCTGCGCCTGGCTTGCCAATTTGGTGAGCGATTTCGCGGTAAGAAGCCACACTGCCTGGCGGCACTTCGGAAGTGGCTTGAAGAACTGCACGCTGAAAGGACGAAAGGTTGGACCAATCGATTGGCAGGTTGAATTTGAGGCGCTTCCCATTCAAGAATTCACGCAATTGATCTAAAACTGGACGCAAGGCGTCCTGATCGCAGCTAACCCGAACTTGGGTGAATTGCTCAATCCTGGCGCGAAAGGGAGCCTCTTGGCCTCCAAGCTCTACGGCCACAAGACCATCTGCACCCATTGCGACATAAATCGGACTTAACCATGTCCCTTCGAGAATGGCATATACAATTTTATCCTTGATATTCATGCGATACGCACCTGATAAGCTTCGTAGCGATGATAGATTGCTATGCTGACCTCGGTAAAGGTCTGAACTTGATAGTTGTGTTTAATTCCGGCGGGAACAGGATCTGATCTGCGATTAAGACTGGAAACGATCATCCGCTCTAAATCGTTTGGCATTGAATTTTTTCTTCGACAACCATCCAATTTTTACATCTTCTGACCCGGTAAAATCCGGTACATACGGTTTAATGTCCAATAAGGGTGTGCCATCGACTATGTCTAGGTTCACGACATGCAGAACATTACTCTCGATCCTCTCCAGTCGTACAACCGAGATTCCAATGGGATTGGGGCGGCGGGGCGCTCGTGTAGCGAAGAGCCCACGAAGAACGTCATCAAGGAATGGTTTGACCTTCAAGGCATAACCATTGGAGAGGTGGAAGTGGTAGAGCAGGATAATGTGGGAGAAGTCCTTTAGATCCTGAAGACCCTCCTGAAACTCAGGGTCGACAACAACCGTTCCCGAGATGCCCAATGCGCCCACTGGTTGGATGGGCATGTTTTGAGGTTCGTTGAAAGGTGAATGGATCGTCCCTATTGGTTGGAATTGTATTTTATTCATCTCGATATTAGCCCTTGTGCGTTCCCGCATTGATGAAAACGCCCAGCTAAGAGGGCACAAAGCCAAGAGCCGGGCGTTTGATGGCTGGGGGTCGAGGATTCGAACCTCGGCTTACGGATTCAGAGTCCGCTGTCCTACCACTAGACGAACCCCCAAACGTTCGCGGCATTTTATCACATGCCCAGGATGGCGTCTACTCCACCTCTGCTTGGGCTTCCAAGAGAGCTATTGAGCGCTCAATTCGAGCCAGTACTTCAACTTTACCAATATAAGCCATGCTCTCGATTAGAGGTGGGCTGACACGCTGTCCGGTCACAGCAACCCGTAAGATTCCGAATAATTGTCCTGCTTTAAGACTTATTTCATCGGCCAAAAACCGTAAGGCGGTTTCAAGCGGTTCGATATCCATTGAGGGTAGCGCCTCGATTACCTGGTACGCTTGCCGGATAGCTTTGGCTGACTCGGAGGGAGTCATATTCTTACCGATCAATTGAGCGGGATCTGGTTTAACAGTTTCGCGGAAGAAGAAGCCGGAGATCTCAACTGCCTCCTCCAATGTGCGGATACGTTCCTGAACTAAAGGCGTAATTTGACTCAGTTGGGCATCATCGACCACCAGGCCTGCAGTCTCGTAAAAGGGGCGCATCCGGTGGGCTAGATCTTCCGTAGGAAGGTCACGGATGTGATGTCCGTTGAAGTGGTCTAACTTTTTATAATCAACTGCAGCCGGGCTAGGATTTAGCTTCTGTAATGAAAAATATTCTATCAATTCCTGGATTGAGAAGAACTCGGTATGATCGTCAAACGACCAACCCATCAACGAGATCCAATTTAGCAATCCCTCTGGCAGGTAACCCATCTGTTTGAGGTCGAGCACATAGATTGCTTTCACCCCGGCATGGCGTTTACTCATCTTTCCCTTCCCACTTGGGTTGAGGAAGACGGAGAGATGTACCCATATTGGTTGATCCCAGCCCATGGCTTGGTAAATGAGAACGTGAAGTGGGAAGGTGGGTAGCCATTCGGAGCCGCGTAATACGTGGGTGATTTTCATCAGATAGTCGTCGACGATTGCAGCTAGGTGGTAGACCGGAAATCCATTTGATTTGAGCAGTATGTAATCGTCAAGGTTGGCATTTTCGACAGTAATCGGGCCTCTCAACAAATCGACAGCTGTGGTTGATCCATCACGGGGTGTCTTAAACCGAATGACGTGCGATTCGCCGGCTTGGACTCGAGCCTGGGCTTCTTCGGGAGCAAGACGCCGGCAGAGTCCATCATAACGTGGCGGTTGCTTAATCTTCGACTGTTGCTTCCGAACCTGTGATAATCGTTCAGGAGAGCAGAAGCAGGGGTAAGCGTTACCCCGCTCTACTAATATTTCAGCGTGTTGCTTATAGATCTGAGTGCGCTCCGATTGGTTGTACGGACCGAAAGGTCCGCCAATATCCGGACCCTCATCCCATTCAAGTCCCAGCCAGTGCAGAGAGTCCATAATCTCCTCCTCTGCACCAGGTATAAAACGCTTGCGATCAGTGTCCTCAATACGCAGGATGAACTGGCCACCGGTCTGACGGGCGAGAAGGAAATCATATAGGGCTGTCCGAGCACCACCGATATGGAACCGACCGGTGGGGGAGGGTGCAAATCGCACGCGGGCTGGGGTGGGATCAGTCATAGAACGACCTCAAGAATGTGGATGAACTAGAACTCGATTTGTTTATGGCGCAGTATGACGCTCTCCACTAGTCCGATGCCCAGCAAACTGGCGAGGAGGGAGGAGCCACCGTAACTCAGGAAAGGAAGCGGGAGGCCGGAGACGGGAAAGAGGTTCAGATTCATACCGATGTTGAAGGCACCTTGGAAGAGAAGGAGGATTGCCACGCCGTAGCATATAAGGGCACCGTAGGTATCTCGGGCCATGCGCGCCGCCCGTAGACAACGAACCAGGATAAATATAAACAATAATATGATAATCTGAGCGCCGATGAAGCCGAATTCCTCCGATATGGCCGAGAAGATGAAGTCGGTGTGGCGTACCTTGAGAAAGCGTAGTTGAACCTGTGTGCCATGGCCGTAGCCTTGCCCGAACCAACCACCGGATCCAATCGAGATGAGTGCTTGATTGATGTTATAGGTTTCGCCAAAATGGGCTTCAGCATCGGGAAAAAAGAAGGTGACCAGTCGTTTCATCTGGTAATGTCTTAGGAAAAGGAAATTTCGTTCCTGTAGGTAGTCGACTTGGAAATAACGCACAAGGAAAGGGGTTGCAATGAGGATTACGATTAATATAAAACCGGTTAGGACCGCAAATTGCTTCATATGAACGCCCGCAGCCCAGACCAGCGCTAGCCAGATGACACCTAACACAATAGCGGTGCTTAAATCGGGTTGGATGAACACCAGTGAAGCCGGCAGACCAACCAGTATTAAGCTGCGGAGTACGATCTTGGTTTGATTGATTTCATGCTTGTGACGAGCGAGGTAATCTGCCAGGATCAATATCATGAGGATCTTCGCCAACTCAGAAGGTTGGATTGTGACAATGCCGACCCTGAACCAGCGTTCGGCGCCAAAGCCGACAACGCCGGCAATCGGGATCATCGCCAGGAATGCCAGGATGAAGATATAGATGGGGCGGGAAAGAGCAGACCAGAGCCGGTAGTCGATAGCGGCTGTTACCAGCACTACAACCAACCCAATCATGGCGTAAATCGCTTGCCGCGGCACTGTTTCAGCCAGTTCCTCGTTGCCGGCGATGGCTGACCGGATCATAGCTACACCAGCGATGGTC
>JAUVOZ010000085.1 GCA_030598885.1 Anaerolineae bacterium
CGGCGGCGAAGATATTGCTAACGCGATGGACTTGCGTAGCTTTGGGATTACAGAGCGGACATGGATACATAAATTGCAGTACCGGCGACGCGATTACACGTTACTGGCATTTGGCCTCATACTGCTGATCGCCAGCACGGTAATCACCAAGGTTTACGGTATGGGTGGTTTGTGGATACCGGAGTGGTTTATCGCTCTCGCGCCATAAGGCGTTACAATAATAAATATTGCGGCTATCAACACCCTTCGATGTGATTGAAGTTCTGGCCAGCGGAGGGTTTTTATGTATCATAAAGATAGTCGGGGAAAGGCAGATACGGTAAGTGAGCAAGCCTACTTTCAGAGAACCATGAAGGGAAAACGGCTATGAAATTAATCGACATTTGGAATTCAAGTCCAAAACCGACTATTTCGTTTGAACTGTTCCCCGCCAGGTCCGAAAAGGCAGCCGAAAGTCTGGAGAAAACAATCGACATATTGGCTGCGTTGAAACCGGATTTCGTTTCGGTTACCTTCGGAGCTGGTGGATCGACGCGGGAAGGTTCGCGCCAATTGATAGAAAAGCTGAAGCACGAAAAGGGGTTGGAGGTCATCGCCTATTTCGCTGGCTTCGGACTTGGACCGAAGGATATCGTTGCCGTCCTCGACAACTATCAGGCGATAGGGATAGAGAGCGTCCTGGCCGTGCGCGGAGACACCCCCCAAGAAGAAAAGTTCGAGCCACATCCAGACAGCTTACCCTACGCTTCTGACCTGGTTGCGTTCATCCGACCACGGTATGACTTCTGTATCGGAGTGGCCGGATACCCCGAAGGACATATCGATGCCCCAAGTAAAGAGAAGGACCTGGAATACCTGAAGCTAAAAGTGGACCAGGGAGCCGATTACATCGTCACCAACTACTTCTATGACAACCGATACTTCTTCGACTTCGTTGAACGATGCCGGGGTATTGGCATACAGGTCCCAATCCTGCCTGGAGTGATGCCTATCTACAGTGTCAAGATGATGGAGATGTTGGCCGGTATGTGTGGGGCGACCATCACTGATGAGGTGCGTCAGGGGATCACGGCTTTGGCTGAAGGGGATAAGCAGGCGCTCGTGGCATTTGGAATTGAGTTTGCAGTGCGCCAATGCGTGGAGTTGCTTGAAGCCGGAGCACCGGGGTTACACATCTATACTATGGATCGAAGTAAGTCTGCGGTTGGTGTGGTCAATCGGTTGCGAGACGAGGGGTTATTGTGACATAGGTGTCAACCCGATAGTCCTACCGGGCAATCTCAATGGAACCGTCATGAACATTGATCTCACAAAATCTTTTTACACAACCGAAGAAACTGACTTCATCATAGACAATCTCAACCAGGCTTCAGAGAGAGGGTTTGTAACCAGCAAATCTGAAAACAACCCCTACTTGCTGGCATCCTTCACGGGAGTAGAAAGAAGAGGCATCACCCCAAAATGGAATGTGAAAATATATGCCTACAACAAGAAAAAGAAGGGGCACAGCCTGGTATGCGTCGATAAGCACATTTTAGAGGTGTTGCTAGAAGGAGACTATGCTAGCTTCATCCCACCCGATCTTCAAATATTACGAATTGATGACGCCGGCTGGGGATTTCCCTTGTGTGGGGTAATGGTTGGCGTATCAGATGAACAAAAAGTGGAGACTGCCATAGTGCCCGTGGAATACTTCCGAGACGACACGGAGAACCACTTCCACACAAAGCGTTATCTGAAGAAATACTCGGATTTGGCAATACAAATTCTCCAACACTTTGGTGCATCTCCAGACACGCATCGTATTGAGATATGCACGGGATATGTGAATCAACCGCTTCGAGAAGAACTTAGGAAGTTCGGGTATGACGTTCGAGTTGTAGAAATAAAGGGGATGCTGCAAGACAGACTTGAGGAATTATTCAAAGAATATGTGATTGAAGAGGTCGGTTCAGATATTTACTATGATCCAAAGGGAATGAAAAAGTTAGAAATCTCCCTAAGATATAGAGAAAGTCTTGAGTACGGGGAAGAACACTGCCCCCATAAAATCAAGACCGGATGGAATGCAATAAGCGGACATTAGGATAATATTTCAACCTCATCGGAATATCATACAAGCGTTGACCCCCCCCACAAGATACTAATGCATTAGGATGTAAATTCGGATATCATGTTCTGGAAAGGGGCCGATATTATCGGCCCTCGATGATAAACAAATATATGTTTCACAGAAAGCTTTTAGCCGCAATTTGTCTCAAATGAGGTGGAACTATGATCACTATGTCCTGGCTCATCGCCGCATTGATTTTCTTTTACTTCTCGCTTATTTTCTGGCGGTTTGGAAACGAGCCAATAAGAACGTTCAATGTCCGTCAACGATCCGAGAAGGAGGAGGCCCAGGCTGGTGATTCAGAGAATGAGGAACATACATCCAAGTTCCTGGGTGAATTTGAAGGTTACTTACAGTCCATCAACAATCGTAACAAATTCCGCTACCGCTTAGCTGCTGGGGGATTCCTCATCTCGGGTTTGACTGCCCTCCTTTTAGCGCTGGCCTTGATCTAAGGCGGGTAACTTGCGGTCGTAGATACACCTCAAATCAGATATCGGCCGACTCTCCAAAATGTTTTCCAAAGCGCCGTATACGATCGCCTGTTGTGTATTGCTTGAAGAACGGTCAGGCACTTACTAAACAAATTCACCGATAAATATTACAATCCTGCTGTTGATGTTCCTGGCATGAGGACAAATACGGATTAACCGAAAATACCTGCGCCCATCCGGTGCTGGTGCCGATTTGCGTCTGATAGAAGATCGGCTAGATAGGTAGCTGTTCTGGAGGATTATTCGTTGCATTCTCTCAAGTTTGTGTTCAAGTATGCTCGAGGGTACATTCGTCCGTTAGCGTTGACCGTGGTGAGCATGCTCTTGCTTGTATGCGTGCAGTTAGCCGTACCTTGGATTGTCAGGACTATGGTCGCAACTGTCACCGATTCAACTGCCGGACCAGAGGCAATACGCTTAATCACCCAGTTGGCCTTGCTATCACTGGTTATTTATGTTGTGCGCGCAGGCTTTCGATTTCTCAGAAGCTATATGGCCCATGTAGCAGGTTGGAGTGTTGTTGCCGATGTTCGGAAAGAAATATATGAGCATTTGCAGCGTTTGTCGCTCCATTACTACGAGGACAGGCAAACCGGCCAGTTGATGTCTCGCATGGTCAATGATTCGGACTTGCTTGAGCAATTGATCGCGCATGCGCTACCGGACGTGATGGTCAATGTGCTTATGCTGATCGGTGTAACCACAGTATTGATCATCATGAACTGGCACCTGGCGCTATTGAGCATGATCCCGATTCCTTTGATCGTATTGGCATTGCGAGGCTTTGCCAAGTATGTGCGACCGGCGTTTCGCGAGCGCCAAGTCGAGCTGGGTGAACTCAACGCTGCCCTGAACGACAATCTCTCAGGGATCCGAGAAATCAAAGCTTTCACCAGGGAGGATCTTGAGGTAGCTAGAATCTTCGACCATATCGTCAAGTACCGCGATTCGATGCTCCGCGCGTTGCGTCTGATGGCGATGTTTCACCCGTTTGTCGAATTAGCCACCTCCCTGGGCACGATTGTACTCATCTATTTTGGTGGACGGTTTGTACTAAACCAGACGTTGCCCATCGAGGACCTGGTGGCTTATTTCCTCTACTTGGAGTTGCTATACCAACCTGTGCGCGCCCTGAGCGGAGCGTGGGAAAGCGTTCAACAGGCCTTGGCCGGTGCCGAGCGGGTAACCGAGCTATTGGACGAACAACCCGACGTGGTTGAGCGTCCGGATGCGATTGAGTTAATCGGTAAAGTTGAGGGGACGATAACATTACACGATGTGGGCTTTAGCTATGCTATGGGGGATACCGTACTGGAGGACATCAATCTCGATATCAAATCGGGCACTATCATCGCCCTGGTGGGACCGACCGGTGTGGGCAAGACGACGTTTGCCAACCTAATCCCGCGATTTTACGATGTGTGCCAAGGATCGATCACACTAGATGGGCACGACCTCCGCGACCTGACGCTTAAGAGCTTGCGCCGACAGATAAGTATTGTGCTGCAGGATGTGTTTCTCTTTCACGGAACGGTGCGGGAAAACATCCTCTTTGGCCGTCAAGGAGCGACTGAAGAGGACATGATCTGGGCGGCTAAAATCGCCAACGCACATGAGTTCATCGCCCAATTGCCTCACGGCTACAACACATTGATCGGCGAGCGCGGCGTCAAGCTGTCTGGCGGGCAGAGGCAGCGACTGGCGATCGCCCGCGCGGTGCTCAAGGATGCGCCTATCTTGATCTTGGATGAAGCGACCTCCTCGATAGATGCCGAGACAGAATTGCTAATCCAACAGGCATTGGAACGGCTGATGTCGGGCAGGACGGCCATCGTCATCGCTCATCGCCTGTCCACGATACGCGGGGCAGATGTCATCGTCGTCTTGGAGGGTAGCCAGATCGTCGAGACCGGGACCCACGAGGAGCTTATGGCCCTCGATGGGCTCTACAAGCGGCTGAACCTGGTCCAGATCGAGGGTGAGCCAAGCTGGAGGGCAATCCAGGAACAATAGCAGGAGAAGATTGTCGATACCTAGAAAGATGGTCGTGCTAAGGATATAACCAAGCCATGGGGGTTGGAGGAAAGCGCTCAAGATCTATTTGATTTACTCTGTTCCAGCAATGAGACCTTGCCGCCAAACGAATAAACCTTTCACTCCTCTCTTCCGCCAATATCTAGAAACGCCTGTATTCTCCAGCAGGTCAGGCTCCCACGCCTGACCATCGGCGGCATGCCCACTCCGCAGTTATTGGAGGAGACCCAATAAAAGTAACCAGGCGTGAAAGGGTGCTTGAATTTCAGTTAGCGCGTTGGTCCTTGGGGATTGTCAGCTTTGCGTCGATGAACTGTTTGTGCGTCAGCCGAAGACTGTTGGCGATCGTCCGAACCTCTTCAATTTCCTTTGAAGACACGAATCCGTCAGCATTGGCGACAGAGAACAGGACATTCAAAAATTTTCTTCGCTCCTCTTCGGTGGTTGAAGTGAAAAACTCCCGGGTCAGGCGATAATAATCCATATCGGGACCAACTTCAGACACCGCTACCTCAGTGACAAACGTGGCTTCATCCTGGCTTATGCCCCATTCATTCTTTAGCGAATTGACAATAGCCTTAAATTCCTCATTGGTGACCACCAAATCGACATGAGCGATCCGCGCCATCAGTCCACCTACCATACTTAATTTCCTCAGGCGATCCTCGGGAATATCCAAACTCACTTCGCCAAGCTCAAGTCTTCGCTGGACCCCGTAATAGACTTTATTCTTGATGAAATCTTCGAGGTGCTCCTCGCGATTTGGCGCATCCGACAACGCGGCTTCTCGACGCTGAATGGAGTCCTTCACTACCCGCCCGAGCTGGCCAAAGATACTCACGTTTGCCGTCTCGATCTGGGATTTAATCTCCTCAATGATGGCTTTCTCTTCCTCGGAGACAATACCGTCCGCCGCTACCATATCGTCTAGGTTCTGAAGTGCGAGTGATTTGTCCCTCGAAGACCGCAACTCATTCTGAAGTTGCTCGACCAATCGTTCTCTTTCCGCAGCTCCAACCGGTGATTCGATGTACATATCCAGCATCGCCCATTCCCGACCTGTCAAACCGGGAAGACGAAAGAGCAGGTCCTTCAAGCAATTCACTTCCTCGTGTGCCACTTCGCCGTCAGCCCAAGCTGCGGCGATGATGACTTTACCCAGGGTTAAAATAAAGTTCGCGTCTGTCATACCTACCTCCCACCGGTATGTATTATAACTAACAATTGGTGGTTATAATTCGTAGCTGCAGCCACCCCGCTTGGTTAACACATTAGTGGCCACACTAAAAAAGCCCAAGCGCGAGAAAGGGAACGGTACTGAGCACAGACTTGCGAATCGATGAAGTCAGAGCAGTAGAGGGCATTAAGACTTATCTACGACGAGTCTATGATGCGAGCGGCGCGAGCGGTGTCTTAATCGGCCTCAGTGGGGGCATCGATTCGACCGTTTTGTCGGCCTTAGCCGTCCAATCCCTGGGGAAGGGATCGGTTCATCTGGCCTATTTGTACGATCAACACAGCGAACAGACGCTTCGTCGTAATGCTCGGAGAATTTCCGCATGGCTCGGACTCGAATTGGAAGAGAAATCCATCGAACCCGCCATGCGCAAGATGGGGGTTTATGACTCTATTGGTATGAGGATGACCTCGTTCTCTGGGCTTTTCAACCGCATGCTTCACCAGACCTACCGGTTCATCTTTAGGGAAAGTCCATTTCTTTCATCGCTCCGGTTGGGAAGTGCTGAGTCCTTAACCAAAAACTTGGGAAGTCCGGGTTTTCGTGCCATCATCCGCCAACCCGAATCTGGGCTGAATGCAAGACACATTTACCGACGCCAGGTTCTTGAGGTAAAGGCCAGAGAACTAAATTTGCTCTTGCTCGGGGCCGCCAACCGATCTGAATGGTTCGTTGGTTGGTTTGTTAAGGACGGAATCGATGACCTCACCTTTCAACCCCTCAAGGGTCTTTATAAAACCCAGATCCGGCAGCTGGCAGCCTTTCTGGATGTTCCCGCAAGTGTAGTGGAACAGGCCCCATCGCCAGACATGATGAAAGGCATCAGCGATGAGTTTGCTTTGGGTATCCGCTATAGCAAGATTGACCTGGTGCTGGATCATCTCGAGGGGGGATTGTCGAAGGAGAGCATCCTAGCCGCGGGCTGTACTGAAAACCAGATTCGCTTGGTGCAGGAGATGAAGCGACGTTCAGAATGGAAGAGAGCCGGGACACGGGCGCCGCCTCCGGTTAACGGCAGTCTTCCCGGAGGACTAAGGCTATAGGTTTGGTGACCAAGTGCCAGACGGGATCAGATTTACATATCTGAGCTTTAAGGGGTTGAAAATGGACACAACTCTGAAAGAGAAACTGCTCAAGACAAACGAGACGCCTAATTAGGAAACCTGTTAGCATGGAAACAGATCCTCTCATTCTGGATTTCGAAAATGGAATTGCGATAGTAAAGCTAAATCGTGGAATCACCAACGCGATTAATCCGGATCTTGTTGCCAGTCTGACTTCAACTCTAAAGGATCTTAAGCATGATAGTGGGGTCCGCGGGTTAGTGTTATCTAGTTCTAATGAAAAGTTCTTTTCAATTGGCTTCGATATCCCATATTTATTCAACCTTCCACCAGACTCCTTTCGAAGCTTCTATCAATCCTTCGGTCGATTGTGCATTGATCTGCTGACAATTCCCAAACCAGTCATTTCTGCTATTCGTGGTCATGCTATTGCCGGTGGTTGTGTTTTAACGCTATGTTGCGATTACCGATTCATCTCAGAGGGACATAAGCTTATTGGCGTTAATGAGATCAAGTTAGGGGTTCCAGTTCCATTCGTTGCCGATTGTATACTCAGGAGGTTGATCGGATATCGAAAAGCGCGCGATATCATGGATAGTGGAGACTTCTTTGAACCTGACGAAGCATTAAATATAGGATTAGTAGATAAGGTAGTATCGTTAGGGGAGATTCTGCCCAAGTCGATAGAGGAAGCGGTAAAGCTGTCATCTGTATCTTCGAGTGCGTTTGCCGGGGTCAAGAATAATCGAGTGGAACCTATAGAGGAAGAAATTATGGCTAAGTTGGGTGAGAAAGAGGATCTGTTTGTCGAGTGTTGGTATTCAGATATTGCCCGTAGTTTATTAAAAGAAGCTATATCTAAATACTAAGTGGTTATAATAGAATGCTTCACGCTACACTGGGACATCACCTTTCGAAGGAGCCGAAGGTTAAGCGCTAAGTCCAGGAGTTTTGGCGCCGAGAAATGCGCGGGGCACTTTCAGCTGGGCAGCCTGTCCTGGGCCCCTCAACTTTCAAGGGCTCGCAACCGCTCTCTGCCGTTCACAGAAAGGAAAAAGAAACGTGGAACACGAGCACATGTCAAGTAACTTGGTTGATCTCGTTGATTACCAGCAGGGTTCAGTGGTGAGTAAGACACTCATCGGAAAGGAAACTGGAACAGTTACCCTCTTCGCCTTCGACGACGGCCAAGGATTGAGCGAACACACCACACCGTTTGATGCCTTGGTCTGTGTGCTTGACGGGGTAGCTGAAATCACGATAGCCGGCAATCCCACCACGGTAAGCCAAGGTGAAATGATCATCATGCCGGCCAACAAGCCTCACGCGCTGAAGGCTGTGCAAAGATTCAAGATGATGTTGGTGATGATAAAGGATTAGGCAATGAAACGAGCCCCTTTGGCCC
>JAUVOZ010000140.1 GCA_030598885.1 Anaerolineae bacterium
AGCGTATCGCCGCTAAGGAAGCCGGCGCTGATGACTTTGTGCCTAAGCCTTTCTCATTCAAGGATCTACGAACCATGATTAATGCTTTTTTGCCCTGTGGGGCGGGTTGATTGCGGATTTTAAGTATCAATTGCTGAGTCTACTTAAAAAAAGGTCGCTAGCCGGAAGAGGGATATCGTTGCCTTTCTCGTGCTAGGGCTTTTTTTATTGCAATCATCAATAGATTTTGTGTCAAGGCTAATCGGGTAGTTCCGAATCATCACCAGCTTTATTTGGCTCTTCCTATATTTCATCAGGATCGAAGTCGACAGTGTAATAAGAGCAACCATGTTAGTCTTCGGACCAGTCATTTGCTGATTGCAGCACCGTGCCAGTATGTGTTGATGCTTCAGAGCTGCTAGTGAAAGATAATGGCTGAGCTGACAGGTGTTCATGAGTGAAGTGATGTATTACAATACCTGGAGTTTCACGGGAAAGTACCAGCGAGGTTTGTACATGGGGTTGATGTCTAAACTAGGTGCTAATTCCCGATCACATTATCTTAACGAAAGGAAAAGGAGAAAGAGAACATGAAAGTCTTGATATTTGGAGGATCGGGAAAGATGGGTGCTGCGGTTGCGTGGGATTTGGTCAAGGAGGACGATGTTGATGTCGTGGGTCTTGTCGGGAGGCATGAGGACACTCTCCAACGGGTAAGCAATTGGGTCAACAGTCCCAAGGTAAAAACCCATATCCTTGATGTAGCCGATATGGACCACGCCATACAACTGATGCAGGGGTATGATGTCGGGGTGATCGCGCTGCCCGATAGGAGGACCAGCTATAAGATCATCCATACGGCAATCGAAGCCGGTTTGGATATTGTCGATATGCTAGAAGAGTATCATCGACGACCTGATCCATATGAAACTGAAGGTTTAGAAGTTCCGGATGGGATGAGCATCAACGAATACGGAGAATGGCTCCATGAACAGGCGGTTGAGAAGGGGGTAACGTTCCTCGATGGTATTGGTTTTGCGCCCGGCATAAGCAACATCACAGTTGGCGAGGGTATCAGGAAACTGGATCATGCAGTGTCAGCGATCGCCCGGGTTGGGGGCATACCTTCGAAAGCAGCGGCGAGCAGACATCCGCTAAGATATATGATCACCTGGGCTTTTGACCACGTCTTGAGAGAGTACATGGTTAAACTGAATGTGATCAAGGATGGCAAGATTGTTGAAGTAGATGCAACCATCGATCGTGAGGCCTTCAGATTCAACCAATTAGGCGTGGATGAAATGCTGGAGTGTGCTGTTACGCCAGGTATGCCTAGCTTCCTCTTTACCCGTCCAGATCTCCATGAATTCGCCGAGAAGACCGTCAGGTGGCCAGGGCATTGGCAGGGGGTAGAAGCTTTAAAAGAGTGTGGGATGCTTGACCTTGAGCCAGTGGATATTGAAGGAGTGAGCATCGCGCCACGCGATTTTTTGTTGAAGGTCATAGTGCCCAGGCTACAGCCGATCGAGGGCGATACGGATGTATGTGTGATGTGGAACACGGTGGAAGGTACCAAGGATGGGCAAAAGGTTAGGATTAATTATTATCTGTGGGATGAAGCGGATACCGAAAATGGAATTTCCTCAATGGCCAGGGTAACCGGATTCTCCGCTGCAATCGGCGCATTGTTTATTGGAAGAGGGTTGATATCAGATAAGGGTATCGTCCCTCCTGAAGATTGCATTGGAGGGGAGGTTTATAATATGTTCATTAGTGAGTTAGAGAAGAGGAACATTAATGTTCTTGAGGTGATAGAGACGATTGATTAATCAGTACGTATTAATGATTAGATGGCTGCTTGATTGGCTTCTCCATGGACAAAGGATTACGTCGGTGGAGCGGGAGGGCGACTGTGCCTAAGAAGCGGTACTCACCCCGTGAGATAGAAATTTTGAAAAAGCTCAAAGCGCTTAGGGCTGGTGGCCCAGGCGAGGACCCTGATCTTGAGAGCTTGCCCGAGCTGCCAGAATTGCCCACTGGCGAAGCTACCGTAGCAATGTTCATTCCAGGCGCGGACACAAACCCCGATGCAAGTAGTGACGAATCACAAGACGAGGAGCTTGTGGAAGATGAGTCTATGGATGATGAGTAACCTCAGAGAGGAGGAGGCATCATGACTGATCAAGACCAACCCGACAAGGATGATAAAGAACTGGGTATGGACGAGAAAGCCGATGAGAAGACCCACGAAAAGCAAGAGGAGAAGAGCTGGGAAGAAAAGCGGCGTCGCGATCCTCTAGGTAGCATAGCCTGGGCTGTGATACTCATCTGGGCAGGGGTGGTTTTTCTGGCGAGTAACATGAACCTGCTGGAGACGCTTGGTCCCATTGGGCTGATGGACGCTTGGTCGCTGGTCTTCGCCGGGGCAGGGGCGATTATGATTGTGATGGTGTTCGTTCGCCTGCTCGTGCCCGAATACCGCGCCCACATCGTCGGAACCCTGATCCTGGGTATGGTTTTCCTGGGTATCGGCTTAAAAGATACCTTTGGGTGGAATATAATTTGGCCTATTGTGCTGATCGCCCTCGGCTTAGCCTTTCTCTTGGGGGGTATCGTCCGGCGAGGTTGATCAATCTGCAATCACCCTTCAGCCTGAAGCGACTCGCGCTGAGAACCAGATGCAGACTACAGCCGGCCCAAGTTGAGGGACATGAACTCATGCCAGGCGTATAGCAAAGGCGTCCACCAGCGATCACGACCGATACAGCGGAAATAGGGTGGTCGCAGAGCGAGGATCAGGTCGCCAATCTGGTAGCGGGGCAAGATCGGTGTTGAAACGATCAAGCTGCCCATCTCGCCTGGTCGCATTTCGTAGAGCATTTTGATCTCGGAACGGGTGGCGACTTCGAAGAAAAACAGATCGTAGTTCGGCACCCATGCCCTTTGGTCGTCGCGCTGCTGGCCGAACATCCCCTCTGTCGTTCCATAAATCTCGCGGATGACAACCGGTCCATAGAGGGCAGTGAGCGCTGGCTGGTAGCGGGTGTTGATACCCGGCACACTACCCAAGGTCATGATCTGGGTTTTCCACAGGTCCTTGGGGTAAAGACGGTGTTTCCGGCGCAAGTAACGGGCAAAACGTAGCGCGGTAGGGGCTACACCGCCCACCAGGGTAACGTTTTCATCCTTGCACTTCTGGTAAGCCAACTCGAAACGCGCTTCCCAATCGCGCTTGGTCTTGCCACCGCCCAAGGCGTCGATCTCATCCTGCGTTGGCAGGGAGCGGATGGGGGTGAAGGTCGAGACGTGCTTGGTGTAAATCCCCGAGCTGTAACCATAATCGACTTCTCGATCCCCAACCTTAATCGTGCCGACAACCGAGGGAAAATTCAGATTCAGGTTGACCCCGGTGAATAAATCGTAGCGGCCAGTATTGGCGACGAAGTTCATCATCGCTCGACCGGCGCTGACCCGCAGGCGCAGGTCGGTTGGGGTCATAGGGATGAACTTTGACTCACCGCTCGTTGTACCGCGAGTGATGGCCCAGCCGATAGGTTCCTCAGCCAAGAGAATGTCCACTTCGCCGGCCATCACCCGCTCGATGAGGGGTTTGAAGTCATCGTAGGTGGCGACCGGAAAAGCATGCCGGTAGTCCTCGGTGGAGGCGACTTCCCCGGCGCCATGCTCTGTTCCGTAGGTTGTCTGGGCGTAGTCGGCGAGCAGGCGCGGTAATACTTGCTTTTGAGCACCAACCGGGTCGGCAATAGCGTCGTGCCAGGGTTGGAGCTGAGCGGTGAGCATCTCTTTGGGGTCGCCGGTTATCATGGAGTGCCTCCCGACGGGTATGTTGAATAAGGGATAGTCTACACTAATTGGTTCAAACGCGGGTCTACCGCCGTGGGTCTACCGCTGTTCAGATTAGTCTCGAGAAATGGTTAGGATGTTCATTGATGTTGACTTTTTAATAAGGAATCAGACCTGATTTAGTGCATGGCTTTGATTTTTAGGTGAGGAGAGCTCAACCATCAATTGCGCGCAGAGGGGGAATCGCCGTAAACTTGCTAGGTTGCTTATTTTATAAATGGTGGAACGACCCGGAGGGTTTGGATGACTGCTGGAAGGGCAATGTGCTGTCTCTCGCTTTTCTTGCTTGGGCTTTCAATCGTCGCCTGTGCTCCCTCTACGGAATCGCTCATAGTGCCCACGGAGGCAGTCGCGCCACCAACTCATACATCCACGCCCATATTCGCTGCATCGCCCACACTAACGTTGATCCCTACTTCCACCGACGCTCCAACTGCTACTTATTTTCCGAGGTCAACAGCAACATCGACCAGTACGCCACTTCCTAGGGGTTACGTCGTTGTCCCTGAAGTTGTAGGTATGGATTATATGGAAGCACGACAAGTGCTCCTCGATAGTGGCTTGACATATATCTACCATGACGTGTTCGACCTGGAGCAACCGGTTGGAATGGTAATAGGTCAGGACCCGGCTCCGGGAATTGTAAAAAAAGTCGGCGAGGCCGTCTTTCTGTATAGAGCCTTTCGTGCGTCAGCGATTGGGGTAGGTGGTCGTTGCAGGACATTACGACTTTCCTCCACAACCGGGAAACTCTTGTACTCGGTTTATTTAAACGAGGATGAACGCTATGAAATCAGGACCGACTTTCCATATGGTCACACTACGATTTTTGAATATCGAATGATCATAGTAGCTTCGTTCGATAACCAACGGTCGAATTACGTGACCTTCACGCCGGCCTGGACTGGCTGGTACGTCATAAGTCTTGGCCCATGGCAGATTTCTCAATATGAGTTAGATAAGTATCCGAGCGGAGTCCCCGCCGGATGTTTGTGGGTCTTTCCACCTGAATAGTGAAAAAAATACCCACGCTCCCTTTTTCCCTGTTCCCGCCAGTTCTGTGACCCGGCGGATAAAATTCCGAATTGGTCGTGTAGGGGCCGGCCAATGTGTCGGCCCAAATTGCTCCCGCGGGTCACTGATCCAGCAGAAGACAATTCGATATCATCAATGAAATGCAATAAAGCCCGTTGTATAATTCATGACTGATGTATTAATGTGTCAAGATAAAGTATGTGGATATACCGGTTAGTTAAAGAGAGGAGAATGTAGATGAAAGACGACCCTTTCAAACGATTAGCGGAACGCTTAGACGCACTACCCAACGGCTTTCCGCCGACCGACGACGGCTTGGAGTTGCGTCTGCTGGCGAAGATCTTTACCCCGGAAGAGGCGGCGTTGACAGCTCAATTACGGTTGACGCGGGAGACGCCGCAGCAGATCGCCGACCGTATTGGCGGTGACGCGAAGGTGTTAG